>JAUUVJ010000022.1 GCA_030589605.1 Candidatus Hodarchaeota archaeon
CTTAATACTAATTCTTCTTTCAGCTTATTTTATATCTTATAGTTATATCATGATAATATTTCATAACTATTTCCAGTTTTTTCGAAAGGTTTAAACTATTATTAACTTAATGTTTTATGGAAAAAACAAATGTTAACCCGACAATTGTGTCATAACTACTAATTATAAAGGTAATGCGATAATTTAATACATCATCATTCATTAAAACGAGTGAATCAATCGTATATATTCTTTTCTTTTCTTTCGTTTAGCTTCTTGATGTCTAACATTGATTCCTATTTAAAATTGATAATATTCTCATTCAAAAATATAAGTATTTAGTCATATTCACATATAAAAACAGTTATAGAAAATTTCAAGTTGACCGTAAAATGAGAACTTTGTAGGTGAAAAAGCTTGTTCGGTCGCAAAATCATATTTCTAGTAATAGTCTTAAGTTTTTTCGCAATAAATACCCCTACTGTTAAAGCTGCAACCATTGTTGATTGGGGAGATGTAGTAAATGTGGTTTATTCCTTGTACGAAGATCCAGGTCATAATTTACCTGTAATAACTCCAAGTAATATAACTCAAATTGATATAGATCTATTTGAGGTTACCGGGAGTGGTCAATATGTGTATGTTAGCAATAGTGGTTATATACCATCTTGAGTGACGAGTTTTGTCCCTGAAGCCAGTACCCAGTTTTTAGACAAGTTTAGAACGGCACTTGTCGGAGCAGAGCTTAATATCGTGAAATGGTTCATAATCGATAAGGAAGATGCCTATACTACAGATCCAGAGTACTTTTTATATAACATGGATCTGTATTACGAAGTTACTGTAACACAGATATTGTATGATGCTAGCGACTATGCAGTAGCAAGTGATTCAACAACTTCAACATCTACTAGAAGAAATCCAATTGTACTTCCATTTCAAGGTGATACGGGAGTTTTCGCGATAGGAGCTGGTGTGGCGATATCAATTGGTGGCTTTGCTTTATGGCAATTTCGTTCAAGACGTATTATGAAATCTGTAACATCACAAGAAGATCTGAGTTCATCTGTGAGAGAAAAAATTATTAGAAAAGATAGAAACTCAATCAAAGAGTTACGAAAATTAACAGATTCATACTCTACATCAGATGTGGTAACTCCAAATAGTGATCAATCTGAGATAAAATTCAGACGTCGAAAAAAATAGGGATTTTGAATAATCAACAACATTTTTTTTGATTTAGTTATAATCTTAACATAATTACCTTTTTTTTACTAAAAAATTCTCTCCCAGTGGTTTCGCTTATTACTATTGAAAACTTTCTCACATTTCTAAGATTTTTGATAAATTTAATTACTTATTTCGTTTTCTATTAATGTTTTATGCCACAAATCTTTAATAATTCGATTTTAGTTGTTTTAATAATAAATCTATTATTTCTAAAAATAAATTCTTTATGTTTAGTTTTACAATTCCTATCTAATCAGCTAATAAAGTGCAACATTTTGCCTTGAGCCTGAAGGTTTTTTTCCAGTTTTTCTTCCTAAATCAGATGAAAGAATGCGTATAAGATCACTCCTAGTTAAAAGAAATATTCCAATCTTTTCTGCTAAGGATCTAGCGGGGTCTGAAAATAAATTAGACACAATTAAAATCTTAGATATCAATCGACTAGTTTTAGCTATTTGTTCAGCACGAATAATAATATCTACTCCAACAGCTCGTTTCCAGTCTTTAATTACAACTCCAATACCTTTAGTGTCATCGTTTTCAATGAAAAGATCTATCCGTTTTTCTGAACGGCGAACAATGTTACGATCAATTATCAATCCTCGAATTTTGCAGTATTCGAGTGTTAAATCCTCTAATTTAAACAATTCAAAGTTATGTTTCATAATACGTTCCATCCAAAATAATGTGAGCATCTTCCGCAGATGATTCAAAAGCAAGATACTCAAGAATCCCAAATATACCTTTATGGGGTCTATAGGCTTTTTCCCTCCGATCTCGCGTTGTTGATTGTTCATAGATAAGATTAGAGCTTAATAAATCACTTAGATGATGACTAATAGTACTTTTAGTTTTATGCAATAAATTAGTCAAAACTTTGTGGATAATGTATTTCTGGTCATCTGGAGGTAAAAATTCATTTTCCGTCTCCCGAATAAGAATTTCCCGCAGAATTTGTGATTTACTTGGAGAAAAATCTTCCAAAGCTTGAAAATTGATACCATAGGAAAGACGGATCTTTTCTAAACTGCGAGAATCTAGTAATATTTGTTTTAAGATATCAATAGCGAATCCGACATTACCAAATGCCAATTCAGCTATTTCATCAGTCACATCTTCAAGAGGAGGAGGTAATCTGTCTTCTCCAAAGCAGATGATAAGACGCTTGTTAAGAAGGTCGATAATATCAAGCGTGCTATAATGAGGCATAGAATAGAAATTTTCATAATTTTTATCACCAGTTTGGATGCATTGGCGACGATAAATTTCAAATTCTGAACTTTTCATAAGAGCAATGATTTTTGGTGAATTAGAAGAAGAAGCTGAATTTAAAGTTGAGGTAAGAGAATTCCGAGAGTGAAAAGCGTTGTCGAGGAAGATTACATCCTCAGAATCTGCCTGGGTAATAAGTGGATCAACTTGTTTTGGTTTAGAAGCATCTTGGTAAGAAATAGACAAGTTTAATTGCTGACTATATTGCTCAAATATATGAGCAAAGATTGTTTTGCCACTACCAGTAGGGCCCTTGAGGAAAAGAAAATCCTGACTATTAGGTTCTTGAATAAATTCAATAATTTTCGCAATTAAATCAATAATCTGCGAATTTTCACCATAAAAAGCATTCGAATGAGTTAAAGGAAGTAGTTCATGCCATGGTTCGCATTGATATCTAAATTTCTGCCAACTTTTCTTATGTTCGAGTATTTTAGTAGCAGATTTGAAGGCTTGACTAATAGGATCGGAATCATCATTACTCAAAGATTATCCCTCCTAGATAATAGAATAGAAGTTGGTTTCACATGATACTTTTCGTGTTTCAGCTGTTGAAAAACGGTAATAATCTCTAGAGCGTTTGACATGGGTGAATCCCAATTAATAAAGAAAATCTTTGAGCGAGCATCATGAGCATCATCTTTTGCCTCTAAAATTGGAACAGGGGAAGAGGCTGTAAGAGGTTTCAAGTGGTAATTCATTGTAGAAAGATTAACACCGAAAAGCTCAGCAAGATCTGAACTACGTAACCCCTCGTTATGAGTAAGAGGAAAAAAGAACAATTCACTAATCTGATGTCCAAGAATGATAGCAATAATTTCTTTCCTTTTAGGAGTCATAAGAGTTGAAGTCTCATCTACCGAATCTTTGTCTATTGATTCAACTAGTTGAACTATTTCATTGAAACCATTTTGGGTTATTACTGTATTAATGATATCAGTTGTAACTCTATCTGTATTTTGTACGATTAATTCATTTAAACAGGCAGTTGCAAGATTTAATGCAACTGTAGGAATACCTAGACTAAAATTAGCTATTTTTTCAATAGATTTTGCTGAAAAAAGGTCAGTGGGACTTCGGGAAACACTAAGGCGGGAAGTAATCAATTTTCGAATTTCTGCTTTGGAAAAAATCGGAAAGAAGAAATGTTCAGGATTGAAGAAGGGAAGAAATGCACGAGCAAGGATATGTTGTTCAGATTCTAGAAGGACTGACAACGTTAAACTATTAATAAATCCAATAATGATAACACCATGGTGAGCACGAGATTCAATATCCGCTATGAAATCTTTAACACGTGGAATAGCAGGAGTACCTGTTATGGTATAATCTAAACTATCAACAAAGATGATTAAAGGTTTCTCAACAAGTGTAATTTTAAGGAGAAATTTCTCATATGTTTCTAAAGTCTTACTTGAAGAACCAAATTCTTGAACTTCAAAAGGTTCTCTCCAATTCTCAAGGTCTGTGTAAATAGTTTCATAGTCTTGAACACCAATTTGATCCGATACTCGATCAAAATGACGAGCTAAAGAAGACTTACCACATCCTCGTAAGCCATGAGTCAGAAGATGGCGAAATTGCGCAACAGGATCTTCCTCGAAAATATGAATTGCGTTACCAATCTGACCTGCAAAATTTAGAAGAACATCTACACGAGCAATCTGAAAATCAGGATTATCAGGGTCAATATCTAATCGAAAAGGATTTTCAGTAAAACCAAAACGCTCATAAGGAGTTTTTTTGGCAAATTTACCAGATCGACCAGCTTCTAAAGCCTTCTTGAGCTTATCAGTTAGCTGATCAACCATTTCATATTACCCCTGATATAACAAATAAATATCTTCAAACTATTTTCATACACAAAAGTCGGATTTTAAATCATAAAACCGGCGAAAAAATCACCCATAGACACAATCGAACCTAATCGAACTAATCGAACTAATAGTTTATAAGATTTTTCGAACTAATTTATACGCATGATGCTTTCCATTCACTCTAGAAAATTCCAAATAGATCTTTATCGATATATCTAAATGTCTGACAAACGTTAATGCATATTATTTCACCAAGAAATATCAATTATTCAGCCTTCATTATCTGAATGGACGAATCGAACCAACTAAACCTGATTTAGTTTAAGATCATTCTTTCACTTCTTTCGAGATGAAAATCACTTTCATGTTTGAGTAAGGTAATATTAATGTGGGAAAAGGATACTTTGATCCCATATTCTTTAGATTGGTGTTTCTTCTGATTAATATTAGCTGAAAAGGAATCCGTGCAGATTTTTGGATGAATCCCATGAAAAATAGCTCTTCTTGATTGATACATCTATCAGCTAATATCTCGAATACTACTTCATCTAACCCTGAATTATGTGTAGAACATTATTTCGATCAAATGACTTTCTTATATTAAAAACTTAATAAAAGGAATCGATTTCTGATTTATCTATCTAGATATCAGTTCTATCTTTTCTGATAAGTTGTTGTATAAAGATGTCATCAAGTGTAAAATGTGCTGTTTGTGGTGCTAGTAATGCTACTGATTATTCTTTTTGTATTAAGTGTGGTAACAAATTTACACATATAGAATTTCCAGGAAAGAGTCAGGGGTTTCAAACAAGTAAAATTGAGGGAAGATTACCAGTTCATTCTTCTAATTCATTTCCGCTCATTCCAAGGAAGGGAGCTAGCATAAACTATAAATTACTCGGAATTGGATTCATTATTCTGATTGGTTTTGGTATTGGTGGTTTTATTCTATTCGGAACTTTTTTAGATAATCTTTTTTCATATACATATGATTCCGATGATGTAACGCAAGTATTAACTGATTCTCAAGGGAATATTTTTGTGTTGGGAAGAACGAATTCATTAGATTTTCCTAGCACATTTAATGACACATCTAAACTGAATTCCTCTTATTATTGGAATGTAGATGCTTTTATAACCAAATTTTCTCCTGATGGGGAGTTAATATGGAGTAGAGTGATAGGGGGATATTATGAGGATGCTTGTCGTGACGGAGCAATTGATACAGAAGGTAATATTATTGTCATGGGGTACACTGATTCATATGACTTTCCAGTAACAAAAGAATGGTCTCATAATGAATATTCCAATACTTTTCTTCTAAAACTTGCACCAAATGGTACTATTCTTTGGAGTAGTATCATCTCTGCAAGGGATTGGGATAAGATAAATGGAATGACTCTTGATAGTCAAGATAATATCATTTTAACGGGTTCTATTTATGGGAATAGTACCTTTCCAACAGCCACTTATAATGTTCTTAATCCTGATTCTGAAAATGTTTTAATTCATAAAATAACTTCTAATGGATCACTTATCTGGACATATGTTGTTGGAGGAACGTATGATGATTGTGGTAATTCGGTGGAGGTTGATAACACTGATAACATTATTGTAAGTGGTGTGACTTATTCAACCGATTTTCCATCGACAGGTACTAATTCGTATCATAATGAGACTACATCCCAAAGGGGATTTATCTTGAAAATACAACCTAATGCTGAATTAATG
Organism: Candidatus Hodarchaeota archaeon; assembly: GCA_030589605.1. Classification (GTDB taxonomy): domain Archaea; phylum Asgardarchaeota; class Heimdallarchaeia; order Hodarchaeales; family Hodarchaeaceae; genus Hodarchaeum. The sequence goes on from JAUUVJ010000022.1 coordinate 6,030, forward strand.
TGGAGTAATCTCATTGGAGGATCTGGCTGGGATGAATCTCTTGACTTGCTAGTAAACAATGATTTCATATTTATGTCAGGAATAACATATTCTTCTGATTTTCCGATAATTAATGCAACTACTGAAGTTGAAGTAGATTACAATGAATGGAGACAGGTTGGGTTTATTGTTAAATATTCCTTTGATGGGACTTTACTCTGGAGTAATTGCTTTGGTACAGAATCTTACTTTAATCATTTTGTATTAGATGGAAACGAGAGTATCATCGGAATAGGAAGCGAATATTATCCTGATTCGAGTTCTGACTGCTTTATTTTGATAATTTCTCAAATGAATTCTTCTAATAGTCAGAAAATCACTTTTGGTGGGAAATTGTATGATAGTGGGATTGCTATTAGTAATTTTGATGATAATTGTTTTTTACTTGCTGGAACCACTAGATCCCGTGATTTTCCTTTAGGAGAAACTAATAAATCTACAATAAAGGGAGAAGAAGATGTATTTGTGTTGATATACGATTTAAATGACGGTATTCAATGGGGAACACTGCTTGGAGGGTCAGGTCGAGACAATGGAATGTTTTTTTGAACTATCATGTTACTATGGATTAGTGTTTTAGCCATGTCTAAAACTATTAGGTTCCTTTGACAATTGTTATATGACATTTATTATTAATAGGTACGACTATTACAAGTAAAACGTCTTTATTGCTTTTTTTGTTATCTTATAAGCTGTAAGGTATCATCTTTCCTGTATGGGTAAAAAGAGTTTTTATATACACGTCTATATGATTTTTCTGAGGTTAAATTAGTATAATAGAAAATTAAGGAATGTAAGGAGATGGCTAGGTATAACACTAGCCATTCCTAGTTGTTTTGTCTTGAGAGGGGGCGAAGAGAGAGGTATGGAGTTTTGAATACCGTGGCATTTTTACATGCCACTATTCAAAGTAGCATATATATTTAATAACCCAATTTTTTTTCTTCATTGGAATTTAAATCAATTATAGAAATTATAAAAATGAAAATAGTGAAATGTAGTGGATTAATCCTTTAACTTTGTAGATAATAACTTAAACTAGAATGAACTCCCTAGATTTTCTTTAGTTAAGATTGTTGGGCATTTAATATTTTCTCTCCCAAGGTTTGGAATGCTCTTTCAACATTTTCTCCCGATTTAGCAGAAGTTTCAATATAATCAATATTACGATCTAAATTTCTGAATTTTGGATTAATTTTTTTGGAAATTGTTTCTTTTGCAGTTTCCATTGATACACTTGTTTCTGATCGAATATCAATTTTATTTCCTAAAATGCATATACTTACTTTTGGAATCAGTACATTTTTCTCTAGTTCTTCTAACCAGTTTTCTAAATTGTATAAGCTTTCTGGGACAGTAACGTCAAATACAAGTAAAGCCCCTGAAGCACGTTTATAATACATACTCCTAATTTGTTTATAAGTAGGTTGTCCCGCTAGATCCCAGATCTGAAAATATATCTCTTTCCACCCTAACTTAGTTTTTATTAGCACTTTTTTCCCAATGAAATCTGATCCGAGCGTAGGTAGATATTCACTCGTGAACTTATCGCTTGAATATCGATCTCTTAGCGATGTTTTCCCTACGAACCCATCTCCTATCAGAACGACCTTTGCAAGCATTGTCAATGGATGAACACTTCAATTTAATTTATAGTATTATTGTTACACTTTACTATAAGAGTTAATTTCCTAATAAAACGGGTTTAAATTAGAGGTATTAATACTATATTCCATATTTTAACGATAAAACCCATGAAGATATTAAATTATTAACATAATCTCTTAGGAAAAAAAGGATATGCTACTCTTTTTTATTATAAAGATGTATTGAGCCATCTTCTAGAGACAAGTAAATGTAAAAATTATCTTAGTTTTATAATAATTATGTCACAAATCCTAGTTTATTATATTCTTGTTGGAATATTATTCCAATTTTCCATTAAAGGAATTGATCTGCAAAAATTTGAGTTTTCAGTGTTTAATCACATTTCCTTCCTTATAACTCAACTAAGTCTTCAGCTCATTCAATAAACTCTGCGCCTATGGTTAGCTTTAAGAAGTGCTTTGGTATCTTAAGTATATGAAGGGGTTATTATTGCAAGAAGAAGTTGAATTTATACCTGACATAGTAAAAACAGTTGTAAATTATTCAAAAAGATATATTTATGATCAAATCTACACTATTCTTAAGGATTGGTCAATGGATGATCTTTTAGAGGATTATCAATTTCCTAAATATAGATTATAAGAAATTTATCTTGAAAAAGGGATTTTATAGGATTACCTGATCTGTATTTTTTCAATCTTCTTATCTGGTTGTTCTTGAATCATAAACTTTAGATGTTCAAGTAGAAATTCAAGGCTGTTTTCATCAGGAATCAATGAATGGAAACTCTAAAGTACCCTTTAGTTCATTTTCTTAAGATTGATCTAGGATTTCTTCGAAGAAGTAATTCTTCATTTGAAATTGTTGGTTGCCATTCGCCTTTCTCCATCAGTTTTGTACCCTTCTTGATTTTCTTGTAAATATCCGTATGAAACTTAAGAGAGGCAGCAAATAGGATTAAGGATCGAATCAGTGTATTATTGACAAGAGTTTTATCTGCTTTAAGGGTTATATCGTATCTTCCTCCAATATCGAATTTTCGTCCGTTAATTAGACCAAATTGAGCCTTTCCAATTCCATTTACAACTCTATAATCGATTCCAGGGCCCATCTTATGTTTCAAAATAATTGGAATGAATCCTTTTTCTTTTTCAAGTCGAAAAACAAACCATTCCGGATTTACCCAACCTCCACGAATTTTATTTAATGTGATTACATACTCATATCCATCTATGAGACACGAAAAAGCAGGAAAATCCTTTTGGGCTGATAATGATCGAGTGAATTCTCGTCCAACCATTTCTTCAATAGTTCCTTGATAGTACATTGATTTCGAAAAAAGTTTAATCACTAGTCTACGTTCAAGTTTATCCTCTTGTCCATCCCAAAGACCTTTACGATAGCCTACATAACCAATTGTTTCCTTTTTTCCTTTTAATTTTTCCTTAACTTCACCAAAAAGTTCCAAATCCCTATTAAATTGTCTAGATTTAGCCATATGTTCTTCTTTTTGCTTTATTCCTATAATTTCGTCATGTAGTTTTGTTTTCCATAAATCAAGAGTGATTTTTCTCTCGATTACTGTTCGTTTTGGAATTTTCTTTTTAGTTTCCTTTTTTTCAGCCATTTTTTCCACTCTATCTCAATTTATTCAATTTGTACAAAGTTTAAATTTTTAAATCTCTAATGCCTATTTAAAGATACTCTTCTCTAAAATGTCTTTTCTTATGCAGTATGAAATATTGTCTCATGATTTTTCATTATGGTTTGATTTCAAATTTAATTTTAGCTAATTAAGAAAATTAAGGAGATTCTTTGTTTTTAGAAAGTCTCATTCTGATAATGACCATTTTTCTTATGATTTATGCTTAAAAAGGTCTACAAAGGTTATTTAAACCTTCTTTAGCTGTATTAATCACAATTATATTTTTATACTATTCATTCAGTTTTAATATTGATATTCGTATTTTTACCAGAAAAGTTGTTTAATACGTGCTAGTAAAGGCATTTTTCGGGAGTTAACAATAATTGGATAGCTCATTAACAAACACTGAACCTCGAGTTTACCAGCAGGTAATATTTTCAGAATGTGTTTCTCATTCAGGAAATACTCTTGTAGTTCTCCCCACAGGTCTAGGTAAAACCGTTATCATGGCATATCTAGCAGCATATCAACTAAAACAGAATCCAGATAAACAAATCCTTATTTTAACGCCAACTCGGCCTTTAGTTCATCAGATTAAAGAAATGTTATTAAAATTCATTGGTAATTTAACCTCAGAAATGGTTCTTGAAATCTCTGGTGAGGTACCTCCTTCCAAACGTGAAGAATACTATCCATCGACTAAAATCATTGTAGCAACACCGCAAACTATTGATAATGATCTCACTTATGACCGATTAACCTTTAGCAAAGTTAGTTTATTATGTATTGATGAAGTTCATCGTGCGACTGGCGATTACGCTTATGTTTCAGTTGCAAAACAAGCTAAATGTCGTATTATTGGATTTACAGCGACACCAGGAAATAACCCAGAAAAAATACTTGAAGTATGTGAAAATCTCAAGATTACTAAAGTTTCAACTACTAATCGGACTGATTTAGATGTAAAAAAATACATATCTACTCACACTCCTAAAGTAGTCTGGATTGAATTACCCAGTGAATATAAATCTGTAATTCAGGTATTGCAAAAGTATCAAGATGAAACAATGAAACATCTCAATGAAGGTTTACCTGAGAAGTTAAATCTGAAATATATTGGAAAAAGAGAAGCTTTAGGTATACATCAACAAGTAGTAAAATTAACAAAGCAAGAAACGGCTTATGGTGAATTGCTGATTTATAGTTCCAATTTAATTCGAATTCAACATTTAAAGGAACTTGTTGAAAGTCAAGGATTCACTCAAGCACTTAATACTATTCAAAAGTGGCAACAGAAGTCAAGTTCTAAAGCGTTACGTCTTTTTTTTGAGGATCCTCAAATAATTTTACTTGAAAATACTATTAAAAAGAATATATCACTTCATCCTAAGCTCAAACATTTGATAAACGAAATCTCTGCAGTTTATTCTGTAAGTGATTCGAAAATAATCATATTCAGTAATTTTCGAGATACGATTCGATTTCTCCATAAAGAGTTATCAAATGTAAATATCAATTCTGGAGTGTTCGTTGGTCATTCGAGTTCAAAATCCGATAAAGGATTATCTCAGAAAGAACAGCTTAAGGTAATAGAGGAGTTTAAATACGGAAAATTAAAGATTCTTTTGAGTACTTCAGTAGGAGAGGAAGGATTGGATGTAGGGAATTGTGATTTGGTGGTATTCTATGATTCAGTGCCTTCTGTTGTCCGTGCTATTCAACGTCAAGGAAGAGGGCGTAAGAAACAATCTCGAGTTATCCATCTTGTTACAAAAAAAACTCGTGATGAAGCAATGTACTGGGCTATAAAACGAAAAGATAAACAAATGAGTCGTTTCTTGAAATTTGACCTACCTAATTTGCTAGATAAGAAAAAACCTCAAAAACAACAAGACACTTTAGATATATTCTTTTCTCAAAAAAACAATGATGAAAAGGAGATTAATTCTGTTGATGTACACCCTCTGATCATTGTTGACACCCGTGAATCCAATAGTCGTGTTCCAAAATTATTAAAAGAACGTGGAGCTCGTTTAAATCCAGTTGAATTAGAAGTGGGTGATTACATTCTCTCGAACCGATTAGTTGTTGAAAGAAAGACTTATTCAGACTTCATAAATTCAATTCTTGATGGGCGACTATTTCAATCTATATCTCCAGGACAAAATTCCCAGTTAACAAAATTAGCTCAACAAAAATTCCCATTATTAATTTTAGAGCTTGAATCTGATACCATTGAAAAGCAAATCCATTTGAATAGTATTATGGGAGCGATAAGCTCAATTTTGCTTGATTTTAAAATACGAGTAGTTTTCACTCGGAGTGATGTTGAGACAGCTTCATTGTTATATCAGTTAGCCAAGCGAGAACAGATCGATAGAAAATCTGAGATTTCAATACCATCACTCACACAAAGAGAACATAATATCAGGGAAGTCCAATTATTTATGTTGTCAGTAATTCCTGGTATAAATATTGCAAAGGCTGAAGAGATTTTAACCAAATTTGGTACAATTCAAGCTATTGCTGATGCTACTATTGAAGAATTAATGTTAGTACCAAAAATTGGTGTAAAATTAGCCAACCGCATTAAAGCAGTATTTTCATTAGTAGGAGATGAGAAATTACCATGATTTGGTATTTTTTTAATTAATGATCTTCTTCTTTGATAGTTACTTCATCTAATCGTGTATAAAAGAGTTTAAGCGTTTGTTTCATGTGTTGAGCAAAACGAGACTGATTCTCACGGAAATTGCCAATTTCATCTTCTAACGATTTTAAAGATCCCTCAATTGCCTGAATTCTACTGTTAGTATTAGTAAAAGATCCAGTGGACTCAATTTCATTTAGCCGGGTTTCAACATTTTGTAATGATCTGTTTATTTTATCAAGATCATTATCAAATCCTGTAAGAAGAATTTTCAGACCCTTTAATGTTATTAATTTTCCCCAAGGTGTATCTACAGTTAGTTCAGTTTCGTCCATTTCAGGTCTTCTTAGGAAATAGGATTATTTAAAACTTGCTTTATCACACAAATAAGATGATGAGAATAAAATTTTTTTTTAAGAGAAAAATAACTATAAAAGATTTATATTTTTCATTGTAAATCCGATTTAATCATTATCAGGTTAATTTGCTTCATTTCTGATATTCATTATTGCCTTTGTCTTATTTCTGAATGATTTGTTCTCTTTGAAGTCTCTAAATCGAATTTTTTAAATAGTTCTAATAAATTTAATTCATATTAAGTGTTTAGAAAAATGTCTTTTTATTTTGACGTTCGAAAAACAAAATACTATATATAAGCAAACATTTTTGAACTTTGATTAAATGGAATTCTCTGATTCAAGCTATACAGGCGACAAAGACAATGACTTCCAAAGAAATAGTAACTCTCAATTGTGAACCATGTTCTGTGTGTAAAAAGACCATTCCAATGAGGATGAAGAAAAGTGATTATATACCTTCCATTTCAGGAGTGTGTCAAGTAGTGGATATTCATGGCCTTACTCATCCAGAGCAAAGACATGTTCGAATACTATATGTAGATGAACGGTATTCTGTTCGAAGTATTTCCGTTATTACTACGATTACTGACCCACCTAGATAATCGTCTCATTGATTAATTTTGCTGATGCGGGGAAGAAGGATTTAGATCGGGATCTTTAATATCTTCTTTTAATATACTGGTTTTTTGTCCTTCTTTGAACCAGAAATAAAACGGAATCGTAATGAAAAGCTCTGTTGCATAAAAAGGGAGGATTAACATTGAAAGCATAGAGAAATGTAGTATTTGCTCATATGTATCCTTATTCCATAAGATAATAAATGCAATAAGTACAATGATAATGACTAATGGGAGGTAAAATAATTCCACTAATGAGAGGTTCAATAATTCCTCCAAAGATAAAATTTTGAGAATTTCAATTAGAAGAGGACCCACTGATTGGGCTACTTCACCTCGAAAAGATGTCAAACCCTGATAGGCAAAAACGGAGATTATAACATCAATCAATCCGAATGGTAAGGATAATAAACCCAAAACACAACTAGAAATTACATAAGGGGCGAATTTTTTACTGATGAGGCGCCAATTATCAGGTGGAATTGCTTTTCTGAACAATTCTCGAATCATTTGAACGAAATAAAATACGATAATGAAACCTACCATATATTTGACCGAAGCAGCGATAACGTAAAATGTCATGCCAAGAGAATGCTGTTCTTTTATTTCATAGAAATAGTATCCTAATAGGAAGAAGAACAACATAAGCATCGAGTTAGTAAATAAAAATGGGGTTGTTAACAATATATAAAACGGTAATCGTCGGTTATGGGGCCATTCAACAATCTTTACAACCATCCAATATCCTAGAATTAATAACAATAAATGTAAAGGTACAAACCAATAAGTACCAAGAATGGGAAAAAGAATATTTCCAGTTAATAGGTAAAAAAGACTGTATGTGAGTAAATCAGGTGGGAAATAGTGATAACGACCTAGAACTGTCGTAGGAGTGCCGTTAATTAAGTTGTGATGTTCAACTACATTTTCTGTATAAGGATTACGGCCATCAAGGAAGGCTCGTACTGCTGTAGTTATAGCGTCATCGACATCAGTATTGGATATCGCATAACTGAATAGTAAATAAAGAAAACCAAGGATACAAAATCCTGTAATTATGTAAAATACTCTATCATCAATTAGATATTTTTTGAATAGACGGTGAATCCTCTGATCCTCTTCTTCTTTATGATAGACAAACCATAGAACCCATAGTAAGATAAATATGAAATTGTAAAGAATGGGTGCAAGAGAAACAAAAATTATTTCCGAAATATCCATTTTGATTCATCATTTCACAAAAGAATGTTCAGTGGTTTTTTTGAGAAAAGAACATAAGAATGTCTCGTCTTAAGGCCAGCATTGAGGTTAAATACGTGGATACTTCGCCTAGAACGGTTACTGAGGAAAAAGAGATATCGTTACGAAAAACTTTTGACAAAAAAACACTTTTTCTCCTTGGGTTTGCTTTTATTGCGTTAGTTACTTACCTAATACTTGGGAAAATCAGTATAGTAGATATGTTAGATATAATTTTGAGTGCTTCACCTCCAATATTAATGATTGGTGCTTCTATAACATTTATTGCTGTCTTACTTGACACAGTTACATGGAAGATTCTTCTAGGGATTTCCTCTATTTACCCTTCTACAAAATCAATTTATCGTATTCAACTTGCATCATTTTCATATGGATTACTCATCCCGAGTGCTGGAGCAGTAGAGACGATTATGCGGGTTTCATTGGGAACAAAAGAATTCCTCAATGAAAAAGAAGGTCGTAATGCTACTAGTGGTGAGATTTTATCTAGTGTTATTGCTCATAGGCTTTGTGGATTACTTTCATTCATCCCAATCTCTGTTTTTGTGTCATTCGCTATATTGACTTATTTTAGTGATGTAATCGAGAATGAATTTGGATATAGTCTTTCTAAAGAAGTTGGAATCTCATTTGTTTTTATTGTATCATTAATTTCTATTCTAGTTATCATATTATTCATTCTAATAGCAAAATCTCCCAAGAGAGCGAAAAAAATCCTTTTAAAAATTCTAGGAGGTTTAGCTTTACTACCTCTTATTGGAGGATGGGTAAAAAGCATTATGAAACCATCAGAACAAATGGTTGATGATTTCAGTATTCAGTTCACATATTTAGCTCAAAATAAAAGCCTTTCATTGTTAGCATTAATCTTATCTTTTCTCTCTCAGATTATTCACTGGATTGCTATATTTGTTATTCTACAATCAATTCAAATACCAATCTTGCTAGATCAAGTAGCTGCGGTTAACTTTCTAGGAGGTACAGTAGATATAATACCAGCAGGAATTCCTGGGATGGCTGGATTAAAAGAAATTTCATTGGCCTTTTTCTTAGAAAAAGGATTAGGACTTATTGCAACTGAAGCTACAGCTGGAGCAATATTAGTACAGATAGTGAAATTTTATTTTCTCATACTTGTTGGAATACTTGCGTACATTCTAGGAAAATCTAAGGTCACATCGAAGGAATTAAACAATGATATAATTCATGAAGAGGTGAATAATCCAAAATAGCTCAGATTTCTTTTTTCCAAAGCTCTATAGTGATATTAGTTTGAATAAACAAAAAAGAATATTAATATGATGTAAATTGAGATAATGAAATATTAAAAAGAGAAAGAAAAGAAATAAACAATGATCGAATAACATAATATTAATTTCTATTTTATTAACGAATTTGAGGCTATAGAAATTAATAATAAACGTGTTAAACCTGAAAAAAAGGATATAAATGTAGCATTTTTTGGAGAATAAAGCTTGCTTAACTCGAATAACTCTACTGATCTAACAAAGGCAGATTTACATTCTCATACCTATTATTCTATACTACGCATACCAAAATTGAGAGGAAATCATTTTATTCAAGATAGTGCACTCTCTCCAAAATTACTTGTGAAATTAGCTAGAAAAAAGAAAATAGATGCTATTGCGCTCACAGATCATAATAATATGAATGGAATAAAACCATTTTTGCATTATGCGTCGAAATATAAAGATATCATTCCAATTGTAGGACAAGAAGTCACTAAATATGACAAAAACAGAAAAGGTTGGGCTCATGTACTAACTTATGGAATGAAAAAAATTCCTTGGAAAATACGGTTTCAACCTTTACCCGAATTTTTAGAATATTTGGATGATAATAATGCTGTATATGTTTTAGCTCATCCATTTGATCTGTCTCAAAGCGCCCCTGGAGGAGGTTATAGCCACGAAACCTATAGAATCAACTTTTCAGTATTGAAAAGATTTCGAATGATAGAAATAATTAACGGCCTTCAACCAAAGCGTCATAATTATCTAGCTCAAATAATTGCTCGTGAACTAGGCCTCCCTGGTATAGCTGGTGGAGATAATCATCATCCTAAGATGGTTGGACGCTGTTTCACATATGTAGAAGGGACTACTGAGGAAGAAATTTTAGAATATTTACGAAAAGTGAAAAAAAATCCTCGAAATTACAAGATTCGCACAACTGGTACAGGATCAACTTCTAAAATTTGGAATGAATGGTTTTTTTACGTTCTATTAAATTTAGAGAAAAATCTTAGATGTGATATTTACAGACATCTTAATCCTAGTAAAGACTTACCAATTGGAAATCCAATTTATGATAAATTATACTTTAATATTCCTGTACTTCCAAAGATATTAGTTCAAGCTGCTTTACCATACATATTCTGGGCACTTTTAGCAGGAGTAAA
>JAUUVJ010000079.1 GCA_030589605.1 Candidatus Hodarchaeota archaeon
CAACACAAAGATTTCAAATTAACAAGAGTAATGGTGTGGTCAAAAATGAAATCATTATTAATATGAAGTATCTAGTAAGCTTGGAGTTTATTAGTCTTGTCTTCCCAAGAAATACTGAAGTCTTGAGAGAGTACTCATTAAATACATGAAGAGTACTCATTATATACTCATTTTTTGGAATAATATTTAATCTCCTGAAAGAGGAATTCTAAAAATCCTTACTTTTTCGTTTTTGACTATATAAAATAGATTTTCTTGCATAGAAACCTTTTAATAAGAGTTTTGAAATTAGTCTACCTAAAATAGAGTAATATTCTAGGGACATGAATGCAGATTTTATGGAAACCCACCTACCAGGAGTTCCAAGAGTTACTTACCAATGAATTTGTTTTAAAAATCTTGGTAGTCTTGTCTAAACAGGAGAATATGCGCGGTTGTGCTGCAAATATATCAACCATTCTTGGTGTCCATGTAAGTACAGCAAAAAAATATCTGGAATTGTTACATAAATATCAATTTGTTAAGGAAGAATTCGTTCCTACTCAACCAGGAAAGCCAACATATTACACTCTCAAAACAACACAGATTCAGATAGCGTTAGACTTAAATATATTGTCTCAAAATTTACAATCCGAATACTCGATCCCTGATCTTACAATTCGTGAAAAAAGAGACATTTATCCTCGAATAACTTTCACTTTAGGCGTAGAAGGGATGGTTAAGGAGATCATTTTCCGCAAACGCACTAAAGCCCGTCGTAATGTTACTCATCGGATTGAACTTACAACGATTGAAAGCCTTTTCATGAAACACCTCCCCCTCCCTACCATGCAACCTGAATCATTTCTAGAAATTTGTAAAAAAGCCCAAATAACGGATTATTTTATCAAGAAATCTCTTTTCAATTTTGTACAGAAAATGAAGAAATTAGGAGTAATTGAGGAATTACAACATTTAGATTGAAAAAGAATCATCTCTGATAAGAAGAGGAGAACCAACTAATGAAAATGTCCAAAACCGAAAAAACTATTAATAACAGCCGTAAAACAACCAGATATCGAGCTGAATTTTCACGAATTGATAGAAAAACTAACATTTTAGGAACTCTATTGTTTCTCTTAGTCCTAGGAGGAGTAGTTTTAATGTGCTTGTTTCTAGATTTCTTTACTTTTATTGATTTTTCCACTTCTCTTTTTATATTCGTTACATTTGTTGACATCTTCTTATTGATTTTTATGCTAATTCCTTTTCTATGGATCTTAATTAAAGTCACATATCGCACGAGAAATCGTAGTTTTGCCTTTCAAATGTTTAATTATTTACAATTTACATTAATCTGTACGATTATTCATCCGGTGTCATATTGGCTGTCGTTTGAAAAAGGACAGTGGGATCCCCGATTTCAAGGGTTTTTTTGGCTGTCATGTTCGAGTTTCTTTGTCTTAAAGTATTTTTTTCGCAACCCACTTTTTTGGGATGAAGAACTCACTTACAGAAGTTCAACTCTCTTATCGCATCAAGCCCTTAATATCGACAGTGAACAAGATGGATATTCACCGCGACCGTTATTTTCGGATTTTCACATTATAACAGAATTTATTTCCTCCGCTGTAGAATTTCATGTTCAGCTTGAAAAATATGCACGTTTCCTAGGAAAAAAAGGGGTTATTATCGATTGGTACATCGACGATACATCTGCCATTCTATATCCACGATTTTTAATTAAGTTTCAATTGAAATTTTGGCTTCTTTATCAATTTTTAAACAGATTCCGAATGAAAAGAAATTTAACAACTATAGAAATCTCTTTTTCTCCTCCACAACTCTCGATCCGCGTTTCTCCTGAAGATTATACGATTCTAGCGCGAGAGGTGACCTTTCATTCACTCGGACAGCACATCTTAGGGAGAGTACAACAGTCTTTACTCGCTTTTTTCAACAATGACTTAAATATGGCTTATATGGCACTTTTTCCCCCAAAGAAATGAGTTACCATCGGAATGTTCAACCGGTCTAGCGGTTTAAGCTAAACAATTATCTGTGTATTAAGAAATAATTTCGAAGTTTTTGGAGGATAAATTCACATCTTTTAATGCTTATTTTTCAAAAATAAAAGAGGGAGCTAACACTAATTTTGGGGTTTGATAATTGGCTGGAAGATTGACGAAACCAAAGTAACTTTATTCCCGAGATTTTTTATGAGGGTTTCTGAATCTTTAGTTCAGGGAATCAAAATCTCCTTCCAAACATACTTAAAAATCCTTTGTTTAGACGGGCTCACCTCAATAAAAATCGATTATAAAAGAAAAGAAATCTCATTACAGGTTTCTGAGGATGACTATAGTATTTTAGGAGATACAACCTATCATCTCTTAGGAGAAAAAATCATTAGAAATTTCAAAGAGTCAGTTCTTGCTTCACCTTTATGTCATTATAGCATATGTCTCTTTTATAATAAAAAAAAAGAAGGTACAATCTTCGTAGTGGATAGTTACTTCATCACCAGTGATAAAACCACCCCAATAGGTCTCAGCTAACAGATCATAGAAACCAAATCGTCCTGTCTGAACCCCTGACTCTTACTATAGTTATCCCACATGATTCTTTCCACGATTAAAATGATTTGATAACATTGTATAACTCATACTAATTATAAACGATTATGAAAGTAAGTGATTAGTTTTTTCTCTAATATCTAACAAAATTTTTGGAGCAGTTTCATTAAAATAGACACTAGTAGTAATATTAGGTTTTTCACCATACATGAGATTTTCTAAGCTTTCAACTAATTCGGAACGTGGTATTATTTCTAATGTATTCGTTTTTAACACTAGAATTCTTAATAGCAGTAATCTTGTTAAATCTCTAGATATTAAAGCTGCTTTTTGAATATCACCTATTTTTTTAGCGATTTTATTTACTTTCTTCCCTCCATTATGAAGAATTTCAGATCGAATATTATAGAGAATCTTGATAATTCTTGAAATTAGCCTTCTATCTTCTACATTATCAGCTAAAAGCCATGCCATCTTAATTCTTCCTTCTTATGATTTGACTAGTTGTGACTTTCACTTCTAATTTGCACTGAGGGTCTGTAGAGAATTGAGATTCAGAGTAAAAAGTGGATCATATCTTTGCACTAGATGACTATATGTTTGCACAGAGGCAGCTTTTTGTCCTCATAAGCTTGCACTGGGTAGCTGATGGTCGCTATGAATCAACCTCTCTATAGCTGTTAAGATTTCCTCTTCTTGAGAATTGTAGAATACAATACGAGAGAGCTAATTATGACCCAAACATACCCGAAATCAACCTGACTTATTGAAAACCCGTGAATCTCAAGCGGCCCGAAAAGTTTGGGTGAATGACTAGAAACTGCTGACGAGTAATTCTCTCCCGTTGAAACATAAAAGAATTCGCCATAATCCACCGCCAACCCTAGCCACATGATTTTCGGTTCCCACCAATCTGGAATACTGAAGTTGCCTGCCAGAACCGTGGTATTACCATAAGGGATTTTTATGCTGGATCTATTGTACATAGTACTAGCATAAAATAAATCGGTAGAAGCTGTTAGCGTTTCTCTGTCTTCTTTATAGATATCGAATCTAATGGAACTGACTTCTATCCTGTCAAGAGTCACATTGGGATATTTGTCGAAAGGGTGAGGAGTGAGGGATAAGTGATACGAATTGGTTTCATTGATGAGAAGAACAGCTCGTGATAACGTAAGATTAACCTCGAAATACGTTTGACCTCTAGTAAAGGAGCTAATCTGAGAGTATGACTGGATTGGTTGCGTCGCATTAACACCTGATAGCAAGAAACCAGAAGTTAACAGAATAAAAATTATTATAGCCCAGAAGATAGCAAAGGACGGTTTAGACGATTTATTCCAACTTACTTTCATTCCGACCAACTTTCTAGAAGCGTCAGTCCTTTATAAGATTTATTATTGTGAAATATTTGACAAACGGAAAATCCTCGACTAGGCTACCAAATGATTAAACTGAACTTAGTTCAGGGGCAATACAGGCTTATGGTGACTATTGGATAGAAAATTCGTAGTAATTCTTTATCTTCTTGTGTTTTTCCCCGTGATGTCAAGGAACTCTCATACATAAAGAATAAGCCAATTTTTGGTAGAAGGGTCCTTCCATCGAAATCGCAAATAGGTGGTTCATCTTCTTCAAGAATAAGTTTCTGACCAAACGGACAGCATAGTATATATTCTTGAGGATTAAACTCATAGAAATCCTCTACAAAGGATTTAAACTTTGACATCTGTCAAATTAAATCGAGCGTAAATGGAAAGAATCACTAGATGCGTACAAATCTGACACACTAAAGACCTTAAAAAAGATAAGTAAAGCACACACTAATAATTATTATTAATTACTGCGAACGGTGTTTTCTAAATCGAATTCTTTCATGCTGGTTTCTTTTAGGAGTACTATTGTAATTTGGCGTTTCTTAGGTTATTTTGTCTGGCTCTATTAACAATAATATTTGCTAATCCTTTGATGACCTTTTTTTCTGTATTTTCCCTGAAGTGTTGCTTGATCAGTCTTATAGGGATTTTTTTTACTATACCTAATTTCGTCAATTCCTCTCGGACTCCCATGCGAATCAATTATATCGAACAGCAATGAGGAAAAAAGTCTATGTCACTGGTTTATCTAAAACCTGTAGATTACTTACTCGGAATGGCGATTCTCTGATCACAATAATTGATAATATTGCTAATGTTAAGAATTCGAATGAAAAAAAAAATATCGGGAGTGAGTAAATCAATCACATGGTTCGATAAGCAATTTTCCCATCAACTAGATGAAGTATTCTCATTTCTTCTGTGAGTAGGCTTTCATCGTGTGTTACCATTATGATGGTTTTTCCTTCTGAATTTATTTTCAGTAATAATTGAATGATTGCTTCTGCATTTTCAGAATCTAAATCACCCGTTGGTTCATCAGCAATGATTACTTTTGGATCATTTGCTAATGCTCGTGCAATTCCAACTCGTTGTTTTTCCCCACCAGATAATTCAGCTGGAAAATTCTCGCGTTTGTCATATATTCCAATTTGTTGAAGAAGGCTGGTCGCTCGTGTTTGCCGTTTATCCCTAGTAACCTTAGAAATCATCATAGGATACTCCACATTTTCTTGAGCAGTAAAAGAGGGATGCATATTGTAGAATTGGAAAATGATACCAATATCAAATTGTCTTATATCACATAGCTCAGAATCACTAAGTTTTAAGAGATTACAATCCTCAAAATAGATTGAGCCACCTGTATTTTTATCTAATCCAGCAAGTAAGTTCAAAAATGTGGTTTTTCCAGATCCTGAAGGACCAAGAACAGCAACGAACTCTCCAGAATTGATAGTTAACTCAATTCCGTCAATAGCTTTGATGACTTCAGCTCCCTGGTAGTAGTATCGCTGGAGATTCTCTAACCTATACTGAACTCTACTACCACTCATTCTTGTTCACTCCCTTCATCGTCATTTTGTATCCTTTTATCTCTGCGAGAAGGAATTATTTCTATTTTCTCTCCCTTAATTACTACTTTAGCAGATGAAACTCCTTGTAATTGTTTTAATACTTCATCAGGTAGTCTAATAGTACCATCTGTATCAATAATAGCTTCTTCCTCTCGATCAGTGGCAGTGGTAACCCCTTCCTTGGGAAATTGAAAGGAAGTCAAGCGACCATCCTGAATTTTGTAGGTCCGATCAGTCATAGATGAAAACCGACGATCATGAGTAACAACACAAATAGTTATCCCTAATTCTCGATTCAATTCTTTGAAGTAATCGATAATCTTTGCTGTGGTAACACTGTCTAATTCACCTGTGGGTTCATCAGCAAGTAGTAATGTAGGCTCATTGGCAAGAGCGACCGCAATGGCGACACGTTGCTGTTCTCCTCCTGAGAGATGTGCAGGTTTTCGTGATTCTTTCCCTTTTAACCCCAATCGATCTAATAACTCCCGTGCGCGCTGTTTGTGGTTAGGTATGAATTTTCCCCAATATCGCATTGGAAACAAAATATTATCTAATGCACTCAGTTCCCAAATTAAGTTATCACGGGGAGATTGATACATTATTCCAACATCATTACGATATTGGTCTATTTCGGACTCATTAAACTGATTGATTAATCGTCCCTGGTACCAAATTTCACCAGAGCTGGGTTGGTCGTACGCACTAAGTAACCGAAGAAGAGTTGTTTTTCCAGCACCAGAAGGGCCAATAATAGAGATAAGTTCCCCTTTTTTAATTGATAAATGTAACCCTCTAAGAGCAGGAAAATTTAATCCTTCCACAGGTGACGGATAAATTTTAATGAGATCTTTACATTCTAGTAACACTTCATCACTCAACCTTCAAAATTGTCGATATATTAGCTCTGGTAGCTCTGAGAGAGGTGATTACTCCTGTAAAAAGAGTTATTACAAAAATTACTACAAATATTAAGATGATTGCAGGTATATTGTAATATAAGATAAACGGGGGAGCGTGTACAAGAAGAGGGGAAAATATCGAGGCAACAAACACCAGGGAAAGAAGACCAATCACCCCCCCTGGTATTCCACTAATGAAAAACAGTATTAATGGTTCAAGAAACAGTAATTGAAAAACCTGTTTATATTTCATACCAAGTGCTCTACTTAATCCAAGTTCAGTGGATTGTGTTGATACTCTCATCAATAGAAAAAGGATGATGACAATGAGAACCACGATGAGCGAATCAATAAAATTGAAATTTGTAATTAACCAAAGAAATTGATCATTTTGCTTCTGACTTTCACTCTCAAGTCGTGATCTGAGCGTAATCATACTTCCATCAAATTCATCGTTAGTGGTCAGATTCAATACTTGGGTTATAATCGGATCAGGATCGTAGCCAGGAAGTACCTTACACCAAATTCTATCACCATAAGTAATAAATCCACGAGTGTTGTAATAATTCTGAGCAGTAGTTGAAATATTTTCAATAATATCTCTCCTTGTTATTACGAAGTGGTGTGTAGGAACCCTTCTAGTAATAAATCCAGGCCAATAGTCAGTTACACCAGTCACAGAAAATGTTATCGCATCAGTTTCCCCTAGGAAAGGATGATAGAAATTATCCAAACTTAAGTTCTCTTCCTGAGCAGTAAGTGAGTCTAGAAGAATGGGATATGAATCAGATGAATGAAATAGCGACTGTACTAAATTAGAAAGGGATTGATCATCATAATAATTCCGCCAATGCCCAATTTGGTGAAAATTCTCCTCTATCCCGAAGAAATAAATTTCTTGATCTATTCCATCAATATCAGTAAAAATAATGCCTGTTCTTGAGATTGTTGTAAAACTTAAGCCTTCAATTGAGTTTAATTGGATTTTTGTATCATTTAAAGATCTAGAATCCTCAGGAAATGAAAAATAGATATCAGCTCCAACATTGTAGTAGAGACTATCAATTTCGTGGTGGTAATAGGAGAGAGGTAAGCTGGATAATATCATGAGAAAGCTAAGAGTGCAAATCAGAAGTACTGAAACATGGCCTGTCACTTTGGATTTTATTGAGAGATTTCTAAACGCAGTCCCTAAGAGTCCCCAATCCTTTTTCCAAGAATAATTCCCAAGTTTTTGAATAATCAACGGGATAAATCGATTGTAAGCAAAAATAAATCCCACAAGAAAACTAAATGGACTGACAACTAGTAATAATTGAATGAGAGGAAGAAAGAGATTGAATATCTGGGCTTCTTCAATATCTAGATTGCTAGCATTTATTATCTGGAGAAGAAAGATCAGAATAATCATTCCAAATAATCCCATAAGAAGCAAGAAAATATCAAGATTTCTTTTACCAATCACTTTACCAGGTGTAGATTTCTTTGTAATACGTGAGTCTTGTTCTAAAAGGGGTAGATCCGATTTGATTAACCTCCTCATAGACCAAATATAGGGAATGAGAGTAAGACAAATACTAAAGATGATAATTAATGGTAAAAACAACGGAGGAAACTCCAGAAAGGTAGGAATGGAGGCGAGATTAAAAGACATAAATCCAGTCGTCGTTGAAATCAACAAACACCCAATTATTCCAAGAATGACACTTATTGGTACTGCTATCAAGGCAAGAACCAGAATTTCTGCCAATAGAAGAAGTATTAAGAACTTAGATGAAACCCCTCGCATTTTTAAAAGGCCTAGACTTCGATGTCTTCGCTCATTGATTAATCCCAACGAAAATCGTACTAGAAGAATTGATAATAGTAACGCGGGACTACACAGAATTAAAAAGGATAAAAAGAAGCTATTATACCATTCGACCTTTTGAATTAAGCTTTGGGCTCGCGACGCACCGATTCTCAAGTTGATGTTATTTAAATAAACATTCTCCTGAGACTCTTTCAAAAAGGAGACTAGACTAGACATCAGTTGTATTGCATTTTCCTGATTAATAGATGTACTCTGGAAATCTAAACCAAACTGTAGATAAATATCAAAACGAAAAGTGGGGACTAAATAACGGAAATTTGTTTCCATCATCTTGAATAATTCCAAATAGTGTCCAAAATCAGTAATTAAAGTGCTTTCTTCATTCTGTAGGTAATAACCAAATTTTCTACGTAGAGGAGAGGTTATATTCAGAGTTTCAGGTGTAATTACTCCTGTTACCTGAATTGAGTGAGAATAGTTTGCTTTAACATTGCCAATATGGAAAAAGGTAATGTTAAACCAATCCCCGATATTTACATCAAACTCTGAGGATGTGAGAAGAATCGTTTCATTCATGTTAGTTGGTAAATAACGTCCTTCTACACACTCTGCAAGGATGGATTCATTTAAAGAAATTCCATACACTTTATCGTTATTATAAGGACCTAAAAACTTCATATTCCCGGTGGCGTAAACGATAGGATATAATGGAAGTTTCACAAATAACTTTTCTAATCCACGGTCCTTAATAGTGGTGGTAAGCGCGTCCTGAATTCCAGTAAGGTCTGTTTCATTGAAATTTTGGATGGAGTTTGTCCAATGGTCATATATCACATCATAGTCAGCCTCGTTAAATATAGCCAGATAGTTCTCCGCTTTATGTGTTTCGAGATAAATCAAACTAGAAGTGATAGTCGAGAGCGCAATGCTTACGCCAATTAACACAATGATTGATGTCTTGAGATTTATCCGTAAAAATTGGACGAGGATTCGAAATTTTTCCCAACCAATCTGTTGACGATTCACAATCCCTTATACCTCTGACATCATCCGAGAATACTAGACCACTTACCTTGGGGGTATTTACTCTCCCACAAAGCAATAAGTTTGAAGCATTTGATGTTTTATATTATTTAATCATTTCGATCTTCTAGTTCTATCTATTCAACGTTTTTAAAAGATTTCTATCTATTCAACGTTTTAAACGGAATCCAATAAATTAATAATTTTAGAGAATGATTATCGTGATGGGTAGGAAAAAGAAAATTTTTTTTTACGCACAGTATTCGCTTTTATTCTCGTATTTCTACCTTTCGTTTTCCTAACGCATGCTCATGCTGACTAGTGAAAAATGATTGACCAATCCGTTTAAATTGACTGGGCTAATGTCTTAATTCATCCCTGACTTATTCTGTTGCTAGGATTCAAAATCATAATCGAAAACAAGGGCTTCGACAAGCCACAATCACAGAAATCTCAGGTGAAACTGGTGCTGGAAAGACTCAACTCGCTTTTCAACTCGCAGTGAATGCGACTTTACCTCCCGATAAGGGTGGTCTCAATAAAAATACTTTATCGATCGATTCTGAAGGAGAATTTAGTTCCAGACGAATTATTCAATTAGCTAAGGCTCTAGACTTAAATCCAACTAAAGTCTTAGAACGGATTACCGTAGGTCGTTCATTTAATTATGAACATCAATTTGAGCTCCTCAAATCAGGCTTGATGAAGGTTCCGAATCTTGGATTAGTAGTGATCGAATTGAGAAAAAAAGGATCGTAAATGATAATTTCTATTGCAATCTTCGACCATAAACTATTCCATGTGGATCAACAGTTTCTTTAAACACTACCCCTTTATACAAGCTTAAGGTGACAAGAAATAATAAGAAAAGGCCTAAGAACCAATCCCCGATAAGTATGTTAATAGCGCAAATGATTAGAAGGATTACACAAATAGCTATAATAGCATATGATTTGATTGTTTTTCTATCCACCATACACATATCCTTGTTCATAATTTAATTTCTTGAATCTGACCTCTTCATCTCTAATTGATATCTGGATCCTTATGATATAATAAGCCTTCGATTTATTAACTTCATGAAAGTCTACGATCTAAAACAAATCTAACTTCGATTGGGATTTCTTACCCTACTAAACAAATGTTCATCAAAGTTGCCTTCAGCGAGTATGACATTCTTAACAGGGAAGTCACTTTTCACGCTCTTGCCTTAGGTATTCTAGAAACCTTTAAGATGTCTCTTTTTCCTTTTTTTTCTAATGACCTCAAGAGTGTTTATTCTTTGCTAATTAACGTAATTCATCCCTGACTTATTCTGTTGCTAGGATTCAAAATCATAATCGAAAATGTAAGTAAAATAAGCATGGAAAGAATACCGTAATACACGTAAAAAACCATGCCGCGAAACCCATCAATATCGAGTGCAGAACACGGTTTAGCATTGAAATAAAACGAAATGATGCAATCATCTATATTAGGAAATATTGTGCTAAGAATATATCCAAGAATGAAAAGGATAAAGATAAAGCTAAGGGTTATAATAATAGAGGCTTTAATCGGACTCTTGTACCTCCATTGTGCTTTTCTGTGATGAATGAGTCCGATTACACCAAATAAACTGGCAATGAAGAGGTTAGGGATCATAAATCCAAATATTGCTGGCCAAGGAAGTATGGGATGAATTTCTTGTACCTCTCCGATAAAGGAGAAACCAGCGATCGGTACTATCGATATAGAAATAATCAATAATAACTCCAGATCAATTAATCGATTTTGTAGCCTTCCTTTGTCCGCTAGATCTATCTTCATAGATAACCCCTAAGCTCTCTTTATGGTCAAAAAGGTAAGATCAAAAAAAGAATACCGAGAATAATCAATAGTAAAGATAAATATTTTTGAAGACTTTTTCTTGACGAAATAGTTGGTTGAGGGCTTGTTTTAATACTGAAAATCCCAAATATGACCCCAAACAACAATGATAGGAAACCAAGTAGAAACCATTGATTCGGTGACTCGTTGTTAATTACTTCATTCATGTTTAAAAAAATCATCCGCTCAGTTGCATAAGACATAAGAAAGTCATTACCTAGAAAGTCACCTAAAAATAAAACCATAATTAATCCAAACTCGATCAATCCTATTATAACAAAACCAAATAAGATAATACCAATTCTAAATCCAGTGTTGGATCTAAAAAACCGCTGAATTCTGATGATCCTGGAATGTTCTG
>JAUUVJ010000099.1 GCA_030589605.1 Candidatus Hodarchaeota archaeon
GATCTCCTGTATGATGTTTATCAAAGAAATTTAAGCTAGCAGTTTCATATTTATTAAACAAATCTTTCCGTATTTCGAAAATGATTTTTTCTCCTTGAACATATCCTAACCATCTAGCTAAAAAATAGGTTATTCCTCGAATTAAGCTCATAATAGCTATTAAAATTACTCCAGAAAAGACAATTGTCGTTTTAAAATCCCCAGTTTCTAGAGTTTCCAAAATTTGATCGATTGTTAAACCTAAAAGGATTGGAATCGATAATTCTGCAATTTGAGCAATAGCAATAAAAAATACAACACTGAAAGCTAAGGGTTTCCGTTTTAACATGTAGGATAGAAGATATCTTATAACATGCAACGAGGAAACCTCATTTCCAATAGTAATATCGTTTAAATTATTAAAAAAAGAATTAAGAAATAAATGAATTAGATGATAAAATCAAATAATCAAATATTCTTATTTAACCCTATGTTGTTCCTCAATTCTTTCTTCAACAAATCCAAGCATATCATTTTTTAGATCGAATATAGAATAAGGATTTTCAACTATTAAGTTTAACTGATAATTTGAACGATCAAGCATGAACCAGTTTATTTTTTCTGCAGTTCTCTCACTGAATTCTTTGACGGCCTCATTGAATACTTCTTTAGTTTTTTGATGAGAGTATTTATCTGGATTAATCTTGAAATTTAATGGATAAAGAAAAAAATCCTTTTCTTTATCAGAATATTTAGTTCTAATCCCTTTAAAAATATCAACAACATCTTCAATACTATCGAATTTGTCACCTTCATCATTTCGCCATGTTATTTTACCTTTTACAACCGCCTCTACTGGTACTGTAATACTCGTGTTATGTATTGGTGTATTCAGTAATTTCTGATTGGTTATACTGACATGAATACCTTGTGGAGTAAGGATTTTAGTGTAATTTATCGAAACTTCTTCAACAATGCCCTCAATCTTCATGGCTGTAAGAATAATGTAATCACCAACATTAAATGGATTAGTTATCAGTAAATATAACCCGCTTATGAAATTTCCGATTGTAGTTGAACTCGCAAAACCAATAGCTGTTCCAAGAAGGGCTGCAGCACCAACAAATAGTTCTTCACCAACTAATAATAATAATCCAAATAGAATTAAAGAGGCTCGTCCTAAAGTTTTTAAAGCATTATAATGTTCTGGTGAAAGATTGCTCTTGGTTTTACGAAGAGCAAATCCGAAAAGAAACCACATGAATATAATAAATA
The DNA here is from genome assembly GCA_030589605.1 of Candidatus Hodarchaeota archaeon. GTDB lineage: Archaea > Asgardarchaeota > Heimdallarchaeia > Hodarchaeales > Hodarchaeaceae > Hodarchaeum. Next base: position 1,255 of record JAUUVJ010000099.1, read on the forward strand.
GAAGGGGAATTGCTTTTTCACTAATGAGCGCCTGAGCAAAATTAATGAATTCATCTGTCGAATTTTGTAATATAGTCATATTATCCATCATAACCTGGTTAATCTTAGAAAATGCTAATAATAATAAATCTGAATTATTTTTTCCACGTATATGAATATTATCAAAAACTTGAATTAATATCCCTAAACAATAGAATCAAAAACAAATGTAATTGAGGACTAAAAAATTCCTTCTTTGAGAATATTTAAAGTCACCGATGTTTTATCTGAAATGAATGAACATGAAAGATCAAAACCGTTGTGAATGGGCTGGGAAAGACCCCAATATGATTAAATACCATGATAAAGAATGGGGTGTACCTGTTCATGATGATGCTGAACTTTTTGAATTTCTTGTTTTGGAAGGAGCTCAAGCAGGACTAACCTGGTCCAGTATATTGAATAGGCGTGAGGGGTATCGAAAAACATTTGTAAAATTTGATGTACTGAAGGTAGCAAGTTTTTCTGCTACTGATTATGAAAGATTGTTACAAGATCCAGGTATAATACGAAATAAACTGAAAATAAAAAGCTCTATTTCTAACGCGAAACAGCTCATTCGTATACAAGAGGAATACCAATCCTTTGATCAGTATCTATGGGAGTTTGTTGATTTTCAACCAATTCAGAATCAATTCAAAACGCTCTCTGAAATTCCTGCTTTAACAGATCTTTCCAAGACATTGAGTAAGGATTTGAAAAGGCGTGGATTTTCTTTTGTTGGTCCCACAATCTGCTATGCATATATGCAAAGCATAGGCATGGTTAATGATCACCTTACTGATTGTTTTCGATATGCTGAGATTAATGAATTGTCCAAACAGTAAACATCGTTTAAGTTATAAGCCTCCCTCAAAAAATAAACTGTTTTTGGATTTGAAAACTGATAATGTTGTTCCAATTACCCTACAATTATCCTTTAGTGTAATTTGAACTGAGAAACAGATATTAATAAGCTATCACCTAATTCAGATAATCTTTGAGCTGAATTAGTTAGATACTGCATACCTGCAGTCTGTTCTTCCGTAGTGGCAGCTACTTCTTCACTTGAAGCACTAAATTCTTCAGATTGAGTTGCAAAACTCTCTAATATGTTTTGAAGACTAATAACACTCGAACCAATATTATTTACGATTTGTTTGGTTATTTTACTGATATCAGCTGAATTATTTTTTGTTTCTTCAGCTAATCTTCGAACATTGTCAGCAACTACAGCAAAACCACGACCATATTCACCTGCACGTGCAGCTTCTATAGCTGCGTTCAATGCTAGAATATTTGTTTGACTGGCGATATCTTCAATAACCTGTAAAGTCTGTTCAATATCTCTCAAAGATTGGTCGACAACATTAGACATCTGTTGAATCTCGTCAATTGCTTTTATCGATAGCTCAGATTGAGTAGAAGCTCCTCGACTGATTTGTTGAATTGTACTAGCGATTTCTTCAGAGAGAGCATTTGTTTCTGCGGATGTAGCAGCTAAATTATCTGAAGAAACATCAATTTGGTTTGCAGAAACGACTATTATGGAGATTAATTCATGAAGACTGATCAATGCAGAATTCATTGAATTTTCTAATTTTCCGATTTCATCTTTTCTATTTCCTGGATTTAAATCAAGATTAGTAAAATCACGGTTTGAGATTTTATCAGCTAATGAAACTATTCCCGATATTGGATTTAAAAACGACTTTATGAAAATGATTGTGATTATAGAAATTAAAACAACATTTACAATGAAAATTGCACCTGTTACCAGCATATAATCTCTAAACTGATTCTCAAGTACACTCTCTGCTTGAGAATCTAAAAAACTGTTTGCAGTATTAACTAATATTCTGGATGTAAACGAACCTGCAATCATTTGTATTAAAATTGGAAGTATTCCAGCAAGAATTATAAATATGGTTATTTTATATTTAGTTTTGAGGTTATTAAACCTATCAAAGCCTGTAGATATCCTCATAATAATCACATCATTCTTTGAGTTTAACTAGCTTCACAATTCACTAGTTTTAGTGAGATTTATTAAAATGAAATTTATGGTTTTCCCTAATATTAATCAATTATTAGAATCCTTCTTTTTGAACTATTGTATATTTACACGAATTACAATTAATACAAAAAGAATACATATCATTCCAATAGTCTTGGAAAAAGATTTAAGACAATTTCTCACTCTACAAGAACTATTATACCCTCATAGAATACCAAATAAGCACTAATAAATGATAAAGGTACTGAAATTAATACATTAAGCTATCAATTGAAAAAAAGCCATTTTAAATCAATTAATATTCATTCTTCTTCAAAAGACGGAGAAATGATTTCTGATGAGGTTTCTATTGATTCTTTGAGATCAGAACCAGTATTTTCATTTGTGTCTTGATTTTCACCTAAAGTCTGCTGTCTTTGCTTTAAATATTCAATTTCTTCTATTGAAAGGTCTGAAGAATCCTTTTTTTCCCCTTCAAAATCTTGGGTAATAATTTCACTTATTATTATTGGTTCTATAGTTTTAATTTCTGCAGGAATTTCTTCATTTTTTTGTTCATCATTCTTTCTTTCTGAAAATGCAGTACTCTCATCGTGAGAATCTACTTCCTTAATGGAAGGTTGTGGTAAAGGGATCTCTTCATCTCTAGTAATTGGTGCAATATCATTTATTTCTTCTTCTGAAGATCCACTATCACTATTTATTCCTTCGTCATCCATTTCAGGTTCTTCTGTTGATTCAGTATTTTCTTCAATTGGTTTGATGGATCTATACTCAATATAGCGAAGTGAAATCGAATGTTGTTGAGAATATTCTGAATTACCAGATGATTCTTCTACCAACACTCTAATTTTTCCTAACTTTGGGAGTCTAATTGAAGGAACACGTAGTTCAAGAAATAATTTTCCTGTAGTGCCAATATATTGACCTCTAATATTACCTGAATCGTCTATTAGTTTGATTCTATATCGTGTCATTCCTTCATCCAATTTGATACGGATAAGAAAGGGAATTGGGGTAAATATTTCAGAAATTTCATTTCCACTATCATTTACAATTTCTATCTTTCGACCATTATTATCTTTAGCCTCAATTTGTAACAAAGAAATTTCACCAGCACCTTAAAAAGTAGATAGAGAATTCTAATCGTAGTTTATAATTATTCCTCTAGTGCGAGAATACAATCAATTCTTTATATTCCCTTATCCTTATTATTTTATATTAACTTTGAATTTATTTTGATAAGCAAAATTAGTTAAATATCCATTTATTCATCTTCTTTGATACTAATAAACCTTGATGATAATATTTTTGTTGGGAAATGATGATATCTGGCATCTGATTCAATGAAGAGGGTTTTACCGTCTGATCCTTTCATTTATTATCAATTATATACTACCATTAGTAAATTTCAACATTTGGACATAAAAAAATGTCGTTCTGCACTTGTGGTAAGAGAGGCGATTTAACTTTTCCTCTTTCTGTTCAATTTTTTTGTCTAGAATGTTTTAGTAAAAAGTTTGAAAGAAGGTTTCTTAGAAATATTCCCCGTTCAGTAAGAGGACATTCTTTAGTAATTGCATTTTCAGGAGGGAAAGATAGTTCAACTCTCCTCTACATTCTCAATAAGTATCGCAAAAAACTTAAAATACCAGTATTAAGTGTAATAACTCTCGATGAGGAAAATCCTACGACTCAAAAGTCTAGAAATAAAATAATAGATATTTCCAGAAAACGATATCCCAATGTCTCATTCATCCAATTCTCTTATTCAGAATTATTCGGTATTTCCTTACCTAAACTAGTTTTACATTCAGATAGAAAAAAGATGAGATTTACACCATGTACTATTTGTGGAGTATTACGTAGGCATGCAATCCTTCAACTTGCATTAGAAATTGATGCAGATTATATAGCTATGGGTAATACGTTGAATGATGAAGCAACAACAGTGTTTCTAAATATTTTAAGAGCTAAACCAGAAAGAAATATTCGAAATGAGATTACTTACAATACTGCTAATGGTAGACAATTACCAAATCGAATAAAACCATTAGCACGATTTTTTGAGGAAACAATTCGAAATTATTGTGCCATTAATGAGATTCAGCCAGTAAAAACTAACTGCTCATATGAAAATCGCTCATTGCGATTTGATATCAATTCGTTCTTATTAACTTTAGAAAAAAAGGATCCGAATCTTCTATACAATATAGTATCATCAGGGAGGAAATTTAAAACAAATAATACAAAATCAAATATAGTAATGAAATGTCAGAAATGCAATTCTTATTCTACACGTCACGAATGTTCAGCATGCAGTCTTGTTAGAAAAATTATGACTTAATTTTAGTAAAACAGTTTCAAATCAATTCTCGTCTAAAAGATAGATCCTTAATATTCAACATCTTTTTGATCTAATTCCTTCAGTTTTTTCACAGGAACTCCACCGTACAAACAATTAGGATCTAAAACCCAATTTGGCGGCACTGTAGATCCAATTGCTACAATTGTATTATCTCCAATATTCACACCAGGAGCTATTATACAATGTCCTCCAATTGTTACGTTTTTACCTATAATAACCCTTTTTCGGTACATTTTTCTATTTCTTATGTTATGTCCAGAAACAATGGCGCCTGTTCCGATCATAGTGTTTTCACCAATATCAAGAAGATCTACATCCCAAAGTGTTGTCAAGATTGAAATTCCCCTTCTCCGTTTAAATCCAAAGAGACGATAGATAAAATCAGGTAGGGGGGAATGAATGATGATTTTATGAGTGAGTGTCAGAGCAATATCCAAAGCCGTTGCTTGAATTGTCCATAATATCAATCCCACACCTGTAATTTCTCCTTCCTTAGTTTTCATGAGCATTCGTGAAATTTTGTGTAGAATTGCTAAAAGAATTAACGCTAAAAAGTATGTTATAAAGATTGACATAATTATAGATGAGATTAACCCTAGTGACAAAGTTTCAATCACAGTAAAAACGAATACAAACAGTATCAATAAGCAAGTTGTTAAGGAAATCTGTATCAAAAAGAATAGAGCCATTAATTACACATCAATGAATTTAAATTTTATAGTGTGCATTATTATGATCGAATTTAAAAATCGTTTTGAAAATTATTCCAGATTGTATTGGATCTAGGCAAAGGATGGTTAAATTACTCATTCTAAATGATCAATTCTTCCAAACAGTTTCCCCATTCCAGTCTTTAATACGTTTAACAGGACTACCAGCATAAATCGAATTTGCTACCAAAACTCGATTAGAAGGAATCACAGAATTACTTGCAACAATGACGTAATCATTGATAGTAACACCAGGTAATATAATTGTACCTGCTCCAATTGTACAATTTTTGCCTATTTTAATTTTCTTTCGAAATAGTTCACCTTGAGATATTGCATGAGCACCAATTATACAACCAGTTCCAATCGAAGTATCGTCTCCTATTTCAATCAGCTCAACATCCCATAAACGTGGATAGATGGCAACTCTTTTTCCAAACTTCGCTCCAAATAACCTATAAAAGACTGCAGGGAATATTTGATTAATAAAAAATTTATTTACTAAAAAATAGGCACTATCAGCAGCAGTCATAGCTATTCCCCAGAGAATTACATCCCTACCTGTTAATATTCCCTCTTCTTCCTTCATTAACTTTCTAGCTAATTTGTGGATAATTGTGAAGAATAAAAGAAAGGTTCCTAAAGTAAACAGAATGGAGAATAATAGAGAAAGAAAGATATCTGCATTAAAAATACCAGAAAAGTAATAAAAATATTGAATCCCTACAAATAAAACAGATGTTAATAAAAGAATTTGAAATATTACCCAAGCGACCATTATGTTCCACCAAATATACTAATTTATTCATTGAGATTGGTAGAAGGAGATAAATGACCAAAAACTTCTTCTGCTATATTAACAGCTCCATCAAAAACTGATCGATCCCCATTCCAATTTGTATAAGCTTCAGAATAGGTCATACAGAATTTTTCTAAGAATTCTTTAAGCGTTCTGTGAAGTTCTGGATCCTGTTTATTACTGAAAATAGCAGCGGATATTCCGGTATTTTTGTTTTTGTCAGTCAAGATAAAATGATTTCCGTGTCTAACCAAATTTAACACTCCTTTTTCTTTCATAGTCTCATTAATAAATGATGATACTGCAGTTAGTGCACCAGAAAGCAAAGTTAATTCAATTGAAACATCAAGACGTTTTTTAAATGAGTAATCAAAGATTGGTAAACCTCCCTCTTCTATAACAAGTAATAAGGTGAAATCAAGAGGTTCATATGAGTCGGCAACCCAAAAAAGAGGAAACGCGGATAGTATCGCTAATATTGTTAGAACATAAGTGATTACTTCAATTGTAAGAGTATTCAAGTACCAATGGCCTAAGCCATAACCAATCCCTAATCCGATCGCTAATGATATAAAACCAAGAGCATAGTACCTCCCCAAACCATCTCTTGGAGAGAGATCTGCCCAGATGGAAGAATCTAGTGTTACGTGTAAAAGACCGAACGAAATTCCAATGGTGAATGCTGATACAAGGAAACTTACTTGTGATTGTTCTAAGCCAAAAATTAAAGCGGATAGGACAATTCCATATACAGCGAGAACAATCATATTTTTTCTACCAAATCGATCACTGAAGTATCCTGCTGGTAGAACTGTTAAAAGATCCCCTAGTAAAACAATGAACCAGAAAGTTTTATCTGTTGGGAGTGGAAATTCTCCAATCCCTAGGATAGTAACATTCCATGATATTCCTAATGCTTCTCCAAGTTGTGAAAAACTGGAAATTGAAATTCCAAGCATAAAGTACAAAAAGAAGTGTGTGATTAGATATGCTCGAACTGACCTTCGACTAATGATTTTAGTGAATTTTGTTGGCCAAGCGTCGTTTTCCCAATGAATTTTTTTGTTAAATGTTAGTAAGAAGAATAATACGGTTAAAATTATACCAAAAACTCCAACAACAGGCAATACAGATACAAAGCTTAATGATAGGAGAGGGTCTGATTCATATCTAGAGGAGAAAAGACCTCCAAGAAGAACGCTTATTATTGAAATAGAAATAAAAATTAGTATTATAAATGAATAAGTTCTACCTCGTTTCCACATATTGGTTAATCCGGCAAATAATGTTCCGGTACTTGTTATCAAAACACCAAAGAATAAGGCAAGCGGTACCAATGCAATAACAAGCATTAAACCTTCATTAATAAGTAATACAAACAGAATTACTGAAATGGAGGAACCGAGCATCCCGATAATTATAGTAACTTTGATTAATTCGGGATTTTTATCAAGCAATGTTCCTGTAAAATATAGTACAAATATGACGAGAACAAGAATAAACCCTAACAATATAAGACCTATATCTTTGAATGGATTGTTTTCTGCCCCTTCAATGAAATTTATGATGTCAAATGAATAAATCATCAGTATTAAGCAAGCTAATAGCCATGAATAGCTGCTTGGTACAATAATCGTCATATATTTTCGTAAATTCATAACATAAGCGTCCTATTGGAATTTTTGATTTTACAATTATAATCCGCTGATTATAAAACAAAGATTTAATTTAATGATGGTATATTTTTCAATAGTAATTAATATTCTCTTAGAATTTCTAATTTGTTAACCTACCTAAGATAAGTGTATTATTCATCTTTCTTACTCGAATCTCTAAAAATCGTCTTTGAGGGGAGAAGAGGGCCAAAAATTTCCTCTGTTATATCAATTCCACGTTTAAACGCGGAAGGTTGTCCAACCCATGAAATTATTTCTTTCTCAAACATCTGACAAAAAGAATCTAGAAAGGTATCTAGTTTATTTTGAAGTTCAAGTGATGCTTTATTAACAAAAAGTGTAGCAACTATATCCCCCTTTTTTGTTTGTGTGACTGTTTGAACTATGAATACATCGCCGTGTCGCACTAAGTCAAGAGCAGTATGTTGTTCATCAATTCCCTCGAAAAATGTAGAAATAGCTGAAAGTGCACCAGTTACTAGCGCTAAATCTTTTTCAGAAATTGGTTCTTTGTGTTCAAAGTCATAATCAAACATTAACATTCCACTTTTTGATACTAATAAGAGAAATAAATCGAGGGGTTCATAAGAATCAGAAACAAAGAACAATGGGAACAGTGCTACGATAGCGATTGCTATTAAGAGATAACAAACTATTGAAAGATCAGGAAAAGGTACAATGATACCGATTAACAGACCTACTCCAACTCCTTGCAATAGAAATATAAAACCGATGGCGTAATATCTACCAATTGAATCTAAGGGACTTAAATCACTCCAAACAGCACTATCTATTGAAACATGCATTGTAGAAAAGCTAATTCCTAGTAAGAAAGCTGAAAAATAAAAAAAGGCGTCATTCGTTGTTAAACCTACAATTAATGATGAAATTACAATACCATAAGCTCCTATAACGATTAAGTTTTTTCTACCAATACGATCAGAGAGCCATCCCATGGGTAAGACGAAAATCATATCCCCAAAAAAGACAAAAAACCAAAATAATGTAGAATCTTTTGTTTGAGAGATTGTAGTAAAAGCAATACCTAACATTAGATAAATAAAGAAATGTGCAGTTAAATATGCTTGAACAGGTTGACGATTGAGAATAGATCTAAGAGGTGTTGGAAATTGATCCAATGCTGGTCAAGGTTCTATCGTCTTTGAAAGGAATGGGTATAAGATTCCACAAATAAAAGAAAAACTTCCAATAAATAGAAGGGGGGTTCTAAAATCAGCCTCTAATATATCAACAATAGGAAGGCTTATTACAGGAACAATTGTTGCTAAAAACAAAGATAACGCGTAAATACGCCCTCTTTTCTTAACATCAGAATAAACAGTATATAATGCACCAGAGGCGGAAGCGAGAATTCCTAAAAACAACCCCATAATTGGCAAAGCAATAACGATTAAAACGAGAAAATCAACACCAATGACAATTAAAAATAGACACACTCCATTTACTAAAAGTGAACTTGTGATTAGATGTCTAGTAATTTGAGGTTTGCGATCTATTATGACTCCAGTACCAAATAATCCTACTGTTGCTAAACACGCTGTTATAAAAAGAACTAATAGCCCTTGGCTAAAATCTTGACTGAGGAATGCAAAATTAGGGAATAATTCAAGTAAATCAAATGCATAGATCAGCAAGAACACAGCTGTGATTAACCAAACGCAGGTAGTAGGAAGTACAACCGATAGAAGTTGGGTTTTTTTCAAGTATAGAATACCTCTAAGAGATAGTTCTCTTTATTATCCGAGAGCAATATTTAAATTAAAAATTCTTCTCAATTAAAAAAGAAGTTCAAATCAAATTGAATATGCTTATTAAGGAGATAAGAAAGTTTGAAAGAACAGGAAATTTTCAAATATTTGAAAACACTGGCTGAGATATTTGGCCCAGTTGGTAGAGAAGAAAAAGTTCAGAAATATCTTGAATCCGAATGGAAAAACCTTGAAATAGCAACTAGATTTGATA
>JAUUVJ010000277.1 GCA_030589605.1 Candidatus Hodarchaeota archaeon
GTCGTAGGTGTCGGGTGGATTTTGTTTATACAGCAAACGATTTTTGTGAATTTCTCCGTACATCATGGGATCGGACGCTATTTAACGGACAAGGGGTATTTTCGAGGAGGTGATGCGAAGTACTGGTTGGTTATACGACATGTAATTAACATAAAGAAGAGAAATCAATAAAGGAAAAAAAATCAGGTTGATGAAACAGTTAATTTAATAATGGTCAGAACTCAGAATAGAGGATTAGTTGAGGATATAGGGAATTGTATTTTTGAATCACCTCGAATAAGTGAAACAGAATTTCTAGCCACCTGGCTTTATTTGCCCAAAAGATAGCATCTATCATTGATGAAAAGCCTGATCTACAAAAAACATGGTCTGCGTTTCAAAGTCTGAAATTATATGAGAGATAATTATGAAAGAACGACAGACAATCGACATTAGTGATGTTTCTACAGTGAACCATTTCATTTTCGTCCTTTTTTCTTAATCATTTTTGTATAATAGAATCCTATTTAATAGTAAGGTTTTTGACAGCTAATTTTTCAAAGACCTGTATATTGTTCAGACCATGAAAAATATTAATTATAATGTGGCCTTTCGTACAGAAATTAAGAAATTAATGATGTACTCGGATTTCATCCCCCAAAAATATCACCAAAGGAATTGAATATGACGTCCACTGATCAGATAAAAGCTCAATTTCATAAAACCCCTTATCCAAAAATAATTTCCCCTGAAACCTTAGTTAATCAACTTAAAACCATTTTACCAATAGCACAAACCTTCCTTGAAGACAGATCTAAAAATAACTTCTATCGGACCGAAAAACCATCTGATGTAAATAGAGTGTTCGATATTCCGTTACCTATCGAACCAAGTCCAATCGAAGAATGTCTTAAATATATGGAAAGAGAAATTATTCCCAGATTCCCATCGATTTCTAATCCCAGATTTCTGGCATTCATTCCTTCAGATCCAGCTCCCCCTGCATTGCTTGGAGCTCTTTTAACGCCACTCTTTAATCAATATACTGGTACAGTAATTGGGTCTCCTGGTGCCTCCGCAATTGAAGGTTTGTCTATCAAATGGATAACTCAGATATTGGATCTAGATCCTTCAAGCTGGGGGAGTTTTACCATGGGAGGTTCCGGTGCAAATCTAACCTGTATTTATACAGGATTAGTTGATAAAGCTCCTTGGAATATTAAAAAGAATGGCTTATTTGGGGACAAAAGATTATTGATCTATGTGTCTGATCAAAGTCATAATTGTATAAAGAAAGCTGCCATGTTATTAGGGTTAGGAGAAGATAGTATTAGGATTATTCCTAGTGATGATTCATATCGTTTGACAGCTGAATCTGTTCGTTCTACTCTCGAGGAAGATGAAAATGATGATAGCAAACTGCCAATAATGCTAATAGGTACGGCTGGAACTACAAATACAGGGGCTATAGATGATTTAGCAGGATTATATGAACTTGCTCAAGAAAAAAATATGTGGTTTCATATCGACGGGGCTTATGGTGCCTTTGCAAAAATTTCTGAGGCACCTATTGCCAAAAAACTAGAATTCATAAAACTAGCTGATTCTATTGCTTTAGATACACATAAATGGCTGTTTGTCCCTTTTGAAGGTGGGTGCGCAATTGTAAAGGATAGTAAAAAGCTTCACAATGCATTTGAATTAGGGGCAGAATATCTACAAGATACAGAAATGGAAGAAGATGTTCAATTACAGCGAAATTTTCGATCTTATGGTTTTCCACTGTCAAGAGAATTCCGTGGATTAAAAATTTGGATGACCATCCGAAATTATGGGAAATCAGGATTGAAGCAGTTAATTACACGCAATATTCTAGTGGCAGATTATTTGCGATCCAGAATTCTGGAGCATCCAAATCTTGAATTAATGGCTGAGAGCCAACTTTCTATTGTGTGTTTCAGATGGATTGGATCTGATGAGTTGAATGATATCATAATCTCTGAAATTCAAAAGCGAAAACGCTTCTATCTAAGTCGGACCACTTTAAGAGGAAAAACAACTCTTCGAGTATGTATCTTGAATCTTCACACTACACCTGAGCTAATGGATGATTTAATTAAAGAAATTGAAGAAATTGAAGCGATTATCTCAGAAAAATTTTAGGTGTAGCCTACTTCTAGACTCAATCATCGAAATAAAAAAAACCAAACAGTGTTAGCTATTCGAAAACATAAACATTCTAAGTTTCTAGGTATTATGCGTATGGAACATTAAAATTCCTTTTTAGGCACTGAAGCAACTAGCATTGTTAAATATTCCTTTGCTAATTTTACAGATATTAGCATTAAGTTGGGTTATACTATCCTCACGAAAGTATTTCCAGAAAAAGAATCCCATTCTGGGATAAACACAACTTTCTAGATATTGAACATTACATAAGGGATCCCGAAAAAAGTATCCCCAATTAGATCCTTAATCTGTTTTCGGGTGCTCATTGTATCATATTGGATTTCTACTTCCCCTTTTCCAGGACAACGCTCCACTAATGACACAAAGACATTACCTGGGTTAATATTTTCGATTTCCTCAACTGTGTCGAGATGTTCATTATAAATTTGCTCTGCTTGACTCATATTAGGCAATTGGTCACAAGGTACCCGTTTAGTATCTTGCCCAATGATAAACAATGGTTCAACAACCCAATAAAAAATGATAGCTCCCCCGAGTATAATACCTGAGATAAACACAACCAATAAAACCCACTTTTTATTATGTTGAAAAACGAAAAGCTTACGCAAATTGACTCTATATTATCATTTGAAAATTGGATATAAAACCTTCCTTTGAACATTTTTGTAAAAAATGAGTGATTCAATCTGTTAAATTCCCAATAATAATCTTTGAAAGCCCCGAATAAGTATTTTTATCCCTTTTTAGAAAAATAGGAAATACGGATATCTTTTACCTATCAATTAATCTTATTACCAAGTAAGTTGCGACAATCAGCCTATTGTATATTCACTAACTTTCATTTTTAAGTAATAATAAAAAAAGTGAAGAGTTTATTCAGGAAAAGAATTATCGTTTTCTATATTTTCGTATCAACACTAAGAACGGTGTAAACAAAATAAAGAGGACGAAAAAACCTCTTATTCCACTTGTTTTAGCAGTAGTAGTTGTGGATATGGCTGTTGTGGTTGCAGTAGTAATTGTTTCAGAAATGGTTCGAGTAGCACTAACTTCATTTGAAAATAAGCTTTCCCCAACATTATTTATAGCAGTGACAACATAATAATAAGTCACATCCGGTAAAGTTGTGCTATCAATATAATTAGTATTTAATGTAACTCCTAAAAACATGTAATTTCCACTCTGAGAACCACGGTAGATGTTATAACGTATAATAGAAGATCCTCCATTATCACTAGGCGGGGTCCAGGATAATTCGACTAAATGGTTGTTTATACTTGATACTAAATTTTTGGGAGCATTTGGAAAGGTTGGTATTGAAATCGAGTACTCAATTTGCACATTTTTCAGAAATGGTGTTGCTAATTGAAACATATTGGATTCAAATCTTACCCTGTAATGTAGATATTTAGTAATACTGTTAAACGTAAAATTGGATGCGGAATATGTAGTATAGCTAAAATCTTCTTCTTTTGTGGTATTTGAGAAACCTATCTGGATTTTTAAGTTTGTATTCACAGGTTGAGAGGAAGGATTCCATGATAATGTTCCTGCAACCTTATTCATATTGGTAAGGGAATAAATCCTTGATGTGAAAGTCCCATTCTTGTAATACTTGTTACTTGGATAAATCCACGTATCATTATAATTGTATGAGTAATCTTTATACCCTCCAAATAAAATAATACGATTTGAAGGTGAATCATAGAATAAAGAATGACTATATCTATCAGTGGGCCGATTTATTGTTTGAATACGCTGCCAAGTATTAGTAAGGATATTATACATCCAAGTGTCATTATCCCCACCCCCAAACAATACAACTTTATTTGATGTTGAGTCATATGCTAATGCAGTACTCACTCTTTCACCAGGACAAGGGGATGGATTCATATTCGTCCAGATATTAGTAACGAGATCATACACCCAAGTATCATTCAAAGGTCCACCAAATCTTCCTCCATATAATACAACTTTAGCTGATTCTGAGTGATATACCATTTCAGGCCAATATCTTGCACTAGGAGAAACTGTAGGATACTTTTGAGTCCAGGTATTAGTTAAAGGATCATATATCCAAGTATCTCCTATTGTCCCACCTTCATCAGTCCCTCCAAATAAAACCACTTGATTTGCATTTGAATCATAAGCCATTGCATGCCGATATCTTGCACTAGGAGAAGTAGATGGAGTTACGTTTGCCCAAGTATTTGCAGATATATCATAAATCCAGGTATCTCCAACTATGGAATTACTATCATCTCGTCCACCAAACAAAATTATGTTCTTTAAATTTGTATTATAGACCATAGCAAATTGATCTCTAGCACTAGGGGAAGTAGATGGGCTTATTTGAGTCCAAGTATTAGTTGGATAATCATAAATCCAAGTGTCTCCTAGCCTATCGGAAGATGAATCAGATCCTCCAAATAATAGTCCTTTAGAGGAAAAGCTATCATACGTCATTGAACAGAGATATCTTCTACTTGGATAAGAGAGCTGATTAGTTATATTCTGCCACGAATTATCTATTATTCTTTGCTTTAATGTAAGATAATTTAGATCGGATAATGTTATATTTTCCAAGGTACCTTTTAAAAAATCATCTGAACCTTCCACAATAATATTGGAAGAATTTAGAACAAAATTCGCTTTATTTCTCCTTTGAACCTCATTTGTTTTTTCAGTCGTGAATTGTTCTGTCTTATCCCCGAAAAAACTTCCAGTATGTATAAAAAGAAAAGAAATTAAAACTATTATAATTAATAGAATTTTTCCCCGCATAATTTTTTCTTCCAAATATGAATAAAGAAGTTTATACTAATCTTCCTTATTAACTTAACCAGTTTATTAAGGAATTTTTCAAAAATTTTGTATTATACTTTACAATGATTTAATAATTTCTGGAGATCGTGATAAATTATGACTATTGAGAAATTTGTTGGAACCTGGAAGCTGCTCTCCTTCGAGACACGCTTTGAGGATGGCCGTGTGGAATATCCTATGGGAAAGGATGCTCTTGGTCGTATTATTTACACCGCTGAGGGGTATATGTCTGGACATCTTATGCGAAAGCGAGACGCAGGGGAATTCGATAGTAATAATGAACAGTTTGAAGTGCTGACCAAATTCACTGATCATCTCTCCTATACGGGTAGATTTGAGGTACGGGAGAATACTGTTATTCACTTTGTCGATATCTGTGTGTTTCCAAACTGGGTCGGTTCAGAACAGGTACGGTTTTTCAAGTTTGAAGGAGACACGGTAACACTTAGTACGGAACCTTTCAAGTTCAATGGTGAATTGCAGTCTGCCCATCTTGTATGGGAAAGGGTGACACGCTAAGGAATTCCCACGATCCATCGATGATCCGATTTTCAATGGAAATTGCGCCTCATCCTATCGTCAGTTTATTTAGTTAAAATTAAGGAGTATTATTCTTCCATTTGAATCAAAATGAGCGCATTTCTACTCTGATGTCTGTATTTCAGTCAAATCTGGTTTTGTATTTTCAGGAGATCTCTGGTGTTGTTGAACTATCCTCTTCCAACCGATGTCATTTAACGTTGGTATTACACATGAACCTCCATATGTCCTAATTTTGTTGAGAAAAAAATCCTCTAATTGGACACATAAATGAATTTAATCTAGAATTTACTTAATCAATATTTTTTTGTGCCCCTACTCAAATGAATAGAATAAGTCATCTGATAATGAGTTTGATTCTCATCCTTCAAAGTAAATCCTAGCGATTTATATAGGTTGAAGGCTCTTTGTTTCACTTTGAATTGGTTAATGCATGAAGTA
>JAUUVJ010000019.1 GCA_030589605.1 Candidatus Hodarchaeota archaeon
CAATGTTATTAGCTTTCGATATTGAAGTAAATGAATATGGAGAAACATTTCAAGAACATCAACTGGAAAAAAAGCAAAGAATAACAGCTATCTCTATGGCATGGGGAACTAAAGAAACCGACTCTCCAAATTCAGATGTAATCATATTAGATGATGATACTGATAAGGCGGAAATAAAGTTACTTAATAGCTTCAAACAAATAATAAATACGATTAAACCAGATATTCTATTATCTTTTAATGGAACTTTTTTTGACATTCCATATCTGGAAGCTCGGATGATGAAATACGGAAATTCGATGGGAAAACTCGCATTGTTCGATAATCTTCAAGATGGAATCATTAGAACTAATATCCCTGTTGATTCTTTTCGTATTAAAGGCCGAGCAGTAGTAGATTTAGTCCCTCGAACTTGGCGGATCCATCCTATAAGCGGAAAAAAAAATCTCGATTCTATTGCAGAAGAAATACTTGGTGAAACAAAAATAGCAATAGAAAAAAGTCATGGCCAATTATGGAGGGATAGTATTGCAGGAAATGATTCTGATGCTAGTATATTTCGAGAATATTGCTTGAAAGATGCAATTCTTACATATCGATTAGCATTCCCATTAGGGGTTTTAGATTCAGTTGAAATATGTCGTTTAGCAGGATATCCATTACCAGAAGGGATTTTATCCACGCATCGTAATATTGGGGAGTATGAACTTATGCGTATTTTGCATTCACGAGATATTCTAATCCCCTCCAAACCTGATACTGAAGAATTAAAGAGAAGAAATGAACAAAAAAAGAAATTTCCTCATCTCGGTGGGTGGGTAATAGACCCAAATGTTGATGAAGCTTTATTTGTTGCAATAATGGACTTCAGATCCTTATATCCCAATATTGTTAGGACTCACAACATTTCAGGAGAAATGCTGGTTGAAAATGCTGAAAATCTACCAGCAGACCAAAGATTCAAAAAAGACCAGCGTGGAGCCCTTACAAAATTAATGAATACAATTTTAAAACAGCGTTACCAAATACTATCCGAATTAAAAGAACTAGATAATCAAGAAAAAGATTATATTGAAATTAAGCAAATAGAGAAGCTAAAAAAAGTTCAAAGATCACTAAAATTAATGGCAAATTCCCTTTTAGGAGCATCAAATTATCCTCGTGGTAGATTTTACTCAGGACTTATGGCAAATAGCGTTACTGCTATTGCTCGTGATTTACTTAGTGACAGATTGCAAAAATGGACAAAGGAATTTTCTGTATCACACTCTTATGATGTTGAGATACGTTATGGCGATACTGATTCAATATTCGTGGAATTTATGATACCTGATTTAGCACCAACCGATTTCCAAGTAAATTCCAATATTAATACAAAGAAATCTCATGAGAAACTTATGAATGCGATTCAGGAATATCGAGAATTTCTTTTTCAGAAGTTACCTGAGTTTCTTGAACTTCAACTTGAAGATGTAGCACTTAGAATCATTTTAAAGAAAGGACGAAAGAAAGCATATGCTTACCTTTCTTTATCTAATGAAGTAGTAATAAAAGGATTCGAAGCAGTTCGATCAGATTGGTCTCCTCTAGCTAGAGAAACTCAAAAAAACCTTTTAAAAACTCTCTTAACAGATTTCTCAGAAAAACGATTAGAAAATGCAACTGAATTAGTATTAAATGTATGTAGACAAATTTTAACAAATTCTATTGAACATTTAATTCGTGATCTAGTTATCCGTGGACCTTTAAGACGATCACCATCAAAATATCGCTCTAAAACTCCTGCAGTCGGCGCCTTTCTCCATTATTGTACCGAAAATAAACTCGATCCTGAAAAAGAATATCTACTTTGGGACGGTTTTCCTTATATTGTAGCAAAAGGATCTAAAAATAAACCACAATATAAGAGAGCATATCACCCAGATGTTTTTCAAGCGAGAAAGAAAAGAATAGATCGAATGCATTACGTAAAAGAAATGCTTGGAGCCAGTAGTAGATTTGGAATCCAAATCTCTGCTGAAGAGGCATATCACAAAGCGTTTATTATTCCTTTAACATTCTTTCTTCAAAAAATGAACGACACTATCATTAAATAACTCTGTTACTTAACTTTGAACTTTAATCATTAGTAAGGCTTTTTTATTAGACTTCATCTAATAGAAGTACAGGGTCAATTCAAACATTCTAGCTAAATAAAAGTTTGATGATATTAGAAAGAAGGATGATAATGAATTCTTAATAAGGATACTCAATAATAGAATCAAGAACCGCTTGTTCCAAAAGACGAAGTAAAGTATGTTGGCTAATAGACTTTGTCATAATACACACATCTAGAAGATTAACTAATGAGCTGAGAATAGGAATTGATCTTCAGACTTTAAGACAGGTTGATGACACTTTTTAACATTCTTTATTAATGTCGGATGTTATTTTTTATTACCTAGCTGTGTTCTAGTCAGAATATTTTGATATATTATCCAATTTCATATATGAAAATTTGACTTAATTATATATTTTTTCGAAAAGATATTTTTTATTCCTTTTTATCTGTTTATAAGGGTTAATAATATTTTAGCGAAAACTTTTAAAGCTAGTTCAGAATAATACACCTGTATTTGCAATAATAAAATTGAATTATTCCCTCTTAACTTAGTCCTCATAGAACATATCTTGGAATTAACCATAGTTTGAAATTTCTTTCTCAATTTAAACTTACTCATATTATTTGAGAGTCAATTCCTTTTTTGGCTATTAGAGGACAAATTTTTGATAGAAGAGGATAAAATATGAAGTTCTTGTAGGGATTACAATCGGAAAATGTTGAAAATTAGATTAGAATAATGAAAAAAAAGGGTGATATTATGCAAGAAAGCCAATTCGAAATTCAGACGATCTCTGGAAATTTATCGAGTGAAATGTCAGAGGAGAGGAATTTTGGTGGCATAGGGGTGAAATGTGTAATCCTAATACCAGATTATAAAGGTTGTTTTTCTAAAGAAAAAAATTTGCTACCATCACCCCGCTTATTTGATATCCCGCTTATTGAACACACAATTTTTTCAGCGAAAAAAGCAGGTATTGATGATTTTGTTATGATTCTAATGAAAGAAGACAAATCCTTTCAAAATCAAATGGATAAGTTATCTCATAAAGCTAATATAACAATTACTACAATTTATTTCAATGGAACTGAAAACAAATTAAATTTATCTTTTCAAAATGCCCAGAATAATGAGTTGAACAGTATTCTTCTAATTAAAGCAAATTATTATATCAATTTTCAGATTTTCGAGAAATTGATTGAAAATCATCACAAAAACAATTCTGTTCTTCTTGCTATTGATCGTGGGATAGACGATTTTAACTTGGATTATCTAGAAAATACCAATAAAGTATTGATGGACGATCAAAATCGTATTAAAAAAGTTGGCCCTAATTTGCCAAAGTATAATGCTCTTGTACCTGAAATTTTATTTTTTCCCTCGGAATTTTTAATAAAATACGGGAGAGACATAGTTATAGAGAACAATTTCTCATTAAATAAAACTATAGAAATTATTCAAAATTCTAACTTATTTCAAACCGTAGATATTGGTAGGAATAAATGGGTCAAGGTTGAAGAAAATTCATCTAAGAAGAGAGCTGAGAAACTAATTTTGAAGAATTTAGTAAAACCAACTGATGGTTTTATCTCGCGGTATTTTATTAGAAAAATGTCAACTAATTTTTTAACACCATTTATTCTTAAAATTAACAGAAAAGTTACTCCCAATCAAGTATCATTTTTAAGCTTTATAGTCGCTCTTATTAGTAGTGGGTTATTCTTTTTTGGGAATGCTATTCTTGGCGCCATATTTATACAACTAGCGAATACAATCGATCATAGTGATGGAGAGATAGCACGGTTAAAACACAAACAATCTCCCTTTGGAGACTTTCTTGACGCTGTTTTTGATCGTACTGCCGATATTTTTGTTTATTTAGGGATTTTGTGTTATCTAATGTTTGAAATGGCAAACAAAGTCATAATAGGAATTTATTGGAGTTCATCAAGTATAATTATCCCATGTGTTTTAGCTCTAGCAGGTAATGTGATGGTGAGTTATGTCTCCACAAAAGCGATGACTAATCTTGATTATAGTTTTAACGGTAGATTTTTTGGTACAGGTCGTGGGAGAGATACAAGACTTTTTTTCATTTTTATTGGTGGGTTATTAACATTCCTTCATCCAATTTTCTTGTACTTTTCAATGCTAATCATAGCTACCCTGACCAGTTCAATTGTAATTCATAGAACATTCGTAGTGTGGACTCACTTCAAACATGATCGCGGATTCTTCGAAAAATGAGGTTTATTAACAGTTGACTACTGCTGATTCGATTATTTCTTTGAATCCATTGAAGAATTATCTGATATTGCAAGGAAATTCCTCGCTAGAACCTATAGGGGGGTAACGCACCTTAGAACAACCATTTTGCGGTTGTTTTTCTACCTCCATTAACATGATTTTCTCCTTCTCTATCTATTTTTGTGACTGAATGATATTGATAAGACGATTATGAAGGTTATTTGGTGCAGCTACGAGTGTTGAACTATTCCATCTAAAGTGATCTCCGTAAAAATCAGTAACGATTCCTCCTGCCTCTTTTACAATAAACGAACCAGCAACAATATCCCATGGTTTCAATCCTGCCATAAAAAATGCTCCAAATCTACCAGCTGCTACATAACATAATTCTAAAGCAGCTGCTCCTGTATGACGTATTAACATATTCTTTATTTTAAGTCTAGAATACAAATCAACTATTTTTTTTCTAGATAACAAATCAGACCCATTTCCAACAGCAATTAAGACATCTTCAAGCTGTTTGCCTGAACTACAAATCAATTTGTTGTTATTCAAGAAAGCTCCCTTTCCTTTTTGGGCATAATAAAGTTCATTTTGATTAGGAAAACAAACTACACCCAGTACTGGTTCTTGGTTTTTTAGTAGACCAATTGAAACAGCAAAAAATGGATGCATCACAGAAAAATTGGTAGTTCCGTCTAAGGGATCTATTACCCACGTGTAACTACTATTGGAACTTTGTATTAATTCTACTGATTCTTCACTAATTATAGAATGATCAGGAAAATTAACTGTTAATTCATTTCGGATAAAATTATCAGAGGCTATATCTGCTTCTGTAATTAGACTTAAGTCAGGTTTATGAGAAACAGTAGTGTTTCCGTAATATTTTAAAAGAATTTGTCCTGCACCTTCAGCTGCTTTTCGTGCAACTTGAATATAGGATTTTTTGATTTTATTCACCATTAAAACGCTCCGACAAATTTGGTCATGATTATTCTTCCTTTATTAATGCAGTCATTTTGTGGAAAGGAGATTATTGTCAACCAATAAGTTGTTAGTCTTCACTGCTTACTGCTTTAAAAGACATTACAGGTGTTTAAAGCATGGAGGAGGATGTATACTAACTAGAAGTGTGGTTTCTAAGAACTACAATTCTGCGAATGTTTTCTACATTTGTTCCAAAAGCTATGAGTAGAAGGGCCAGAAAGGGTAGGTTAATCACCCCTGCAAGGAAGATGATAAACAATCTAACATCTCGGTTCATCGGAATCCCCTGGCCTCGCAGTTTGTTATCATCATCAAATTTCATTGCTGTGTAAGAGATCATGAAAGTACCAATGAGTGCAAAAAAACCAGTGAATAGAATGAAAAGCACATTTATCTGTGTCAGATGAACGGATACATAGATAGTGAGGCCAAAGAGAAGAAAAGCGTCCGAATATCGGGCTAGGACAGCATCAAACCAAGCGCCATATGTTGTCTCTTGTAATTTTATTCGGGCGATTTCACCATCTATGAGATCAAAAATAGAACTCGCTTGTGCGAAGAATGCTCCAAAAACTAAATTGGTATAATCCCCTAACAAGAAAAAACATGCCCCAAGAGTTGCAAGGAGAAAAGCAAAGATGGAAATGTGATTAGGCCTGATATTAGTCCTCAAAAAAAAATACCGGGTAATTCTAGTTGAGATAGGTCTGTTCACGAATCTGAATATCGGACCATCAGAGTCTTTTCTCATAGTCGCGCAAAGCGTTTTTTCCGCTGTTTTCCACTTTTTCTCATCATCTACATCCACCCAGTAAGCTCCATTGATGTCAATAGTTCTGGCTATTCCATTTTTTGCCATTACATTGATACCACCTGAAAGGGAGCAATCACCCTTACGCACGCTTTCTTCTAACGCCCTGAAGATCGTTGGTGAACAGAGAAAAATACCTGTGTCATACGCATTGTATTGCTCAAGATTCTTCCCTATATCTAAAATCTTGTTGGTTTTGCTCACCAGACCTTTGGTCACATCACCCAGATCTACACGGTGATTGGTGCCAACATTATGGTCAACTGCCAGAATAACTTCACCCTCAGCGATCTTCTCGTTCGTAAGTTTCCTCAATATCGACGCATCGAAAATGAGGTCACACCTCAGGAGAATGAAGTTTTCGCTAATATATTTTTTCGCTGTTAGGATTGATAAACCATTTTCCTTTTCCCACTCCTCGTTTTGGATGACAGTAATATTAATTCCTCTTTTTTCACGAAAATATTCTAAGTGCGTCCTAACCTGATTTCCATTGTGACCTGTAATCACATAAAAATCATCTAGGCCGCTTTTCTTTGCAGTAAGAATCACTCGTTCGATGAGTGGGACTCCCATCAACGGAATTAAAGGCTTCGAATCTCCCCTTTTTCTTAATCTGGTTCCTTTGCCACCAGCTAATATTATACACTTCAAACTTCTAATCCTCCATAAAATGTTAACTAATAGCCTTATTCAATTCATTTGAAGGCTTGTTTGTAAGAATAAGACTCTCGACTGTACCGATGGTCAATGGTAAGGGTTATTGTTATTTTATTTGATAATAGCTACTTTTCTTATTCGTTACATGCTAAACTTGCTTAATTCCTTGTAGGTTTGGAAAATTTGATTGGAAAGAGTGCCATTTCCTTGTTATTTGCGAAAATAAATTGGAACTCAACCACTCTTTTTCGTAAAATTCCCTAAACTTATTAATAAATCTTTTTCACAATCTTCAGGCGGAATCTTGATTGTAAGTAAGGATAGAAGACCGAAGACCCATCTTGGTTATGTCTGGTTATCAAATGCTTACATATGTGCATGTGCACCTTGAACGACTGGTTTGACTGTCCTCTCCTGAAATTTATGCAGAAAATTGCATCCCAACTAAAGGAAGCTGTCAAAACACATCTTAAACTGAAGTAGGAGTAGCTAACTTGCTTATTAATAACTGCAATTTTCACTGAATGAGCTATTCCCTTATGTCTTCTTCTTTTCACGGTGTTGACACACAGTACCGTCTTTTTCAGAATAATTCAAGTACGAAGAAATCCAAGATAAAAGTGGAAAAGTGACCTTAAAAATTCTTTTCCTCTTTTTTCCATTGCAATTTCATTCTAAAATACCCATCTCGATCTGCAAAATGTGTATGTAAATGTAATCCTTTCCGAACTGTCCTTACCGAGCGAGGTTGAGCAATTTTTTTACATATCACAAGGTTTTTATTATTCCTTTAGCAGTCTTTTTTCAGAAATTCAAGAATACTACTATCAAATGATTTTAATACCTTTTTACCTAAATTCTTGCGTTGTTCTACTTTTTAGAACAGGAGCTTTTTAGCTGTTCTAATGCTTGGTATAATATCACTTTCTTGTTTCAATATTTTACAAGTAATTCTACTTCTGTTAATGAAAGAAAGTGAGGAAAAATCGATGAAATGGATGAAAAAAGTATCAATGAGTGTTTGTATTTTAATCATATTAAATCTTAGTATATTTTTTGTTGATGGGTCTTTTCAATCAAATAATATGTCAGTATTGGACGATAGTGCTAGTCTAGATATGACTGAACCTTATTTTGATGTTGAAAAGGAAATTCAACCAATTGACTCGAATTTTCAAAATTCACCTCAAATTCAATTTAATCCAAGTCCTATAATTGAAAATAATATCTCTAGTGATTTATCTTTTTCTATTAAAAATCAGGTAGAACCATTAGTAGTTAATATTGATTTAGAAAAACAGGTTCTTTCTACAAACGAACAGCTTAACTTTATTATACAAGCTACACGAGACCTTGAACCTGCTATTGGTGAAGTTTTAACTTTAGAAATTATTGAGGGAGAATATTTTGGTTGGTATTATTCTTGGTATAGAGATGGATCACACTATCAAGATAGAATTATTGAGACCCGACCTATTACAATCGGTACTAATGGTGAACATCAAGGTCATTTCACAAGTTCTACTAGTGGTCGTTACACTTTTATAGTACGTTCATCTGAAGGGGATGTTCAGGAGACACGTTCTTTCACAATTGCTGATATTGGACTATTTTGGCGTGTATCAAGGGAGTTTGTTTACGGTGAATCTCATTCCTCTGTTGCTTATGTTCTTAATACAACTGATTTTTCACCTGTTTTTGATGCTAAAGTAAATTTTTCTTTAGTTACAAGTGAATATAATTCTACTACTCATGAATATGATTCACAAGCTGTAGAAATATTTAATGGAGCATCGAATTCACAAGGAATTGTTGATATTGATTTCATTCCTCCTGATGATTTATCAAATAGTTATAATGTAGTAGCAAATTTAAGTGCTACCTATAATAGTCAAACAATTTATATTTCAAGAAGCATATACCGTGGA
Organism: Candidatus Hodarchaeota archaeon; assembly: GCA_030589605.1. Taxonomy (GTDB): domain Archaea; phylum Asgardarchaeota; class Heimdallarchaeia; order Hodarchaeales; family Hodarchaeaceae; genus Hodarchaeum. The sequence goes on from JAUUVJ010000019.1 coordinate 8,739, forward strand.
GGTTATTATTGGGGTTGGGATGGATCTACTGAACATCAACCTTATGAGTTCATTGTTACAACTGATAAACCAATTTACCTCCCAGGCGAAACAATTCAAACGCGAATCCTTATCTGGGAAAATAACTACCTAAAAGTGACAAAAGAACCAGTACAAACCACTTTTAGTATGAAAATTCTGTCTCCTTCTCAACATACCCTAGTTCAAAAACAATTAGAGACCAATTCATATGGAGTTACATCTTATTCTTTTTCATTGGACTTCGATACCGAATTAGGTCAATACAGTATCGTTACACAAAAGGAAGATGTGATGAGTTCAATTACTATCCGAGTTGATAAATATGAGAAACCAGCGTTTCGTGTTGATATTGTTCTAGATCAAGAGTATGTTTCTCCTGGAAAAATAGTTTCTGGTACTATTAAAGCTGAATATTATTTTGGTAAACCAGTATCTGAAAGTGAGGTAAACATTTTTATAAGCTCTTTTGGAGTCATCACTGATAATACTGATACTAATGGTTTTTTGGAGTTCAAATATCGATTACCAGAGGCATCCTATTTTGAAGGGGAATATGATAATTCAATTACCATTAATGTATCAGTAACCGATACAGTTGGTAGAGAAGTAACTACTTCCTGTGAAGTTCAGACCTCAGATCAGATCTATGTTTGGGCTTATGTAAATCCTTGGTTCCCAAAAGTAAATGAAAATATCACGGTGTACTTTGGTGCATACCAATATTCAGGCTTTGATTGGTATTGGAGAAACTGGAGACCAATAGCTAGTGCTTCCGCTTCTATTGAAATTTTGGCGATTTTATCAGATGATGTTTCAATTCCTGTTGCATCCTTTGAATCAGAAACTGATAATAATGGCCAAGGACAAACCCAAATCGAAATACCATTGATCGCATTAAAATATACCTCACGATTCAAAGGAATGATTGAAATTGAGACTAAAGATGGTCGAAAGGATTCTTCTTATTTCTACTTTACTATGAATAGAAACCTTGTCGAAGCTAGTTTCAATAACAATAATAATGGTCTTTACCAACCTGGGGACACAGTTGAGATTGATATTGCGGTTAAAAACGCTATTTCAAACGAGAATATTGGAAAAAATGTACGTTTCCGTGTTTTTGACTCGGATTATGATTTAATTGGACAAACAGATGAATTTATTTCAAGACAAGGTGAGAAATTTAATTTTAGACTTTCTTCTCAGGCTCCTTCTGGAAAATATTTAATATATATTTATCTAGAAACAATTTTCGATTATAATTGGGGTTTTCGTTCATATTATCGTTATTCGGAAACTCTTGAGTTCAATGTTGGATCATCCTATCAACTTAGTTTATCATCTGATAAAGAAAAATACAGCCTAATGGATGATATGGTGATTTCAGGTCAAATTACTGGAAAAAGTAATGCTCCTTTAATGATACAGTTTGTTAAGAAAGGAATTGTCACTACCGAATATATTGACATTTCTTCAAGTACATCTTTTGAAATTCAAGTAGATAATATTGCTATTTTCGCTCCAAAAGTATGGATTTTTGCATTTGCGATTTTAGAAGATGGAACTATTCTAGACGCGAATCTTGAAATTGAAATTGAATCCTCAATATTTGTCGAAATAACTTCAGATAAATCAATTTATGAACCAGGTGAATTAGCAAATATTCAGATCAAACTTTATGACTCTAATAATAATCCTCTTTCAACTGTTCTGGCTGTTTCATTCATAGACAGCTCTGTATTTGGAGTCGAAGCTGATCCTGAGAATGAATTAGAGCATTTTGATCAAAAAGACTATTGGCCTTCTGTTTGGACTGGTGTATCATGGAAAAATAGACAACATGACTGGTGGTTCTGGTGGTATGAAGATTATATCCTCTTGGATTCATACTGGAATGTACCAAGAGGTGGTTACCTAGAAAATGTCCCAGGTGCTGACGTAATCTATATGATGTCAGATATGCAAACTAAAACAGGAGGAAATAATGAAGAAATTAAAACAGAAAATAGTCAAGAGGTTCGGGATAACCTTCCAGAGAATGCATATTGGAGTCCTTTTATCGTTGTTGAAAAAGGAGAATTAGAAATCGATCTAGAACTTCCCGATACAATAGGTGAATGGACTGTTAGAGTTGTAGCTACAACAGATTCAGGATTAGGAGTGCTAGAAAAATATTACTTCAAAACATTCCTACCATTCTTTGTTGAGATAGATAAAGAACCTTTTGTTTTACAAGATGATATATTTGTAATAAAAGGTGTAGTTTACAATTATTTAGGTGAAATTATTGATCTCAGTCTTGAAATTGAAACTGCAAGTGGTATCCTTGTTTTAGCTAAAAACACACAAAATTTACGTTTACCAGATGGCCATCTAGGATCCATAGGATGGGCATGTCTTGCTGAAGACGTAGGATATTTTAATATCACATTATATGCAAATACACAGCTGAAAAATGGCACTAACTATAGCGATGCTCTCAGAAAATCTATAGAAATAATTCCCAACGGAATTAGTCATGATTTTAAAGCTACTGGATTCATTTCAAGCAATCCATCATTTTCATATGAACGTTATAGTGACTCAGTTAAAAAGAAAGAATTTTTGGAATTATCTTTAGGTTTAGGATCAATAGCAATCAATTCTTTGGATAGATTAATTGGATATCCATATGGATGTACAGAACAAACAATCTCTAGATTAATACCAAATGCCTTGGTTTTGAAGTACTTAGAATTAACTGGGCAGCTTACTAATGAAACAAGAGAAGTTATTAGTGATATGATAATTTCAGGATTATCTCGAATTTATAACCAACGCAATAGCGATGGAGGATGGGGTTGGTGGTCTAGTGAATCCTCTCGTGCATACATGACTGGCTTGGTATTATATGGCCTTGGAATAGTGAACAATAGTGGATTTTACATTGAGCCCTCGATTATCTCAAATGCTCTAACTCTATTAAGCACAATGCAAAACCCAGATGGTAGTTGGACTCCTGATTCTTGGCGAGGTATTGATCAGGTTTCTTTTACTGCATCGGTCTTGAGATCAGTTTTATCATGGGAAAATCTCCTATATTCGAATACTACGATCACTGAATCTATAAGTTATATCATAACAGCTTGGAATAGTGTTCCTAACCGCTCAACATACCTAGCGGGAATGTATTTGGATACTGTTCCTGGATCTGGTTATGGATCTTCAGGTTTCGAAACAACATTGTTATCATATTTGCAAGAAGAAGTAAAAATCTCTACTTATGGATATTATTGGAGCTATTCATCTGAAGATTACCCTTGGTGGCGAGCTCTAGGAGGCGATGTAGAAATAACAGCATTGGCTCTAAAAGCATTCGTAGAAAATAATCCTTCTGCTTCGGTACCAATAATTCGTGGTGCAATTCAATGGTTGTTACACCGTCAATCTAGATATGGTTGGGGAAATACTGCAGACACAGCTGCGGCAATAACTACTTTCATTGCGCTTTCAAATAACTCAATTAGTTCTGATGCAGATACTAACGTTACATTGTACATAAATGAAATAGAATTAGGTAATTATTCTCTATCAACTTCGTCTCAATTCACGATATATTTAGATCTTACTGATTATTTAACTGAAGGTGATAATAACATTTCATTCACAAAATATGGATTAGGCAACGTTAGTTATTATTTCTCTAGTAATCAAATCTTACGAAGTTTACCAACGATCGATTTACCTGGTGAAATAACTGCATCACCTGAACAGCAGATCATACTTCCACTGACGATTTCACCATCTTCTTCCTATGTATTTGCCTCACAAATAACAATTACACCTCTTACAGGAGGAATTTCTCCTATTGTAGATTTACCTCAAACTATTGATCAGTTAACTCAACAAATTATCATCAATTTCGTCTATAATGCTCCTTCAGATGAGGGTACATATGATATCACTGGTTTTGAGATATCATATCGTTTATCAGATGAAAATCAAACAAAATTCTCTCCTGGGAATATTGTAAGAACATATGGTCCCATTAAGTTGATGGTACTAACCAATAGTTTTCCTGTAAATTCTGTAACACACTCAAACTTATACCCATCATTCACTTCTCATCTTAGTACAAAGACCTATCTAGCGGATTCGTATTCTAGTATAACTGTCGATAGAAAATATTCACAATTAAGTCATTTCAAAAAAGGTGATTTAATTACTGTGACTTTAACTGTCACTAGCGACCAAATAGAAAATTTTCTTATGCTAGAAGATTTTATCCCTGCAGGTTTTGAATTAGATGAAAGTACTATCCATCATTCAACCGGATCTTATGTTAAAACTGGGAATGGAATCACTTTTTTCTATCCAGAGTTGGATATTGGAACTACAGAAGTTAAATATGGGATAATTGCGATGAATATCAGACAATCTATCGCTGCTCCTGCAAAATTATCTTGTATGTATGATGAATGGGTTGAAATGAGCGAACCAGCTATTCTAGGAGAATCTCGAATACCTATCGACCCTGTTACTGGATTAGTGAAAAAAGATCTTCAAATACCTGTTTTAAATAGCTTAAATGTAGAAGAAACAGCTACTTTGTCAGATTACATACTTGAAATTGAAGTGACAGCCTCTGATAATTGGGGAATAGCTAGCATTCGAGTATTCATTAAACAGAAGATCATATGGAATAGCTTCGAATGTTTCGAAGATAAAGACTCATGGATAACTCAAGTAACAGGATTAGATGAAGGAAACAGTGTTATATTTGTTGAAATTATAGATCAAGCTGGTAACACGGTAATAAGCGATGAAACGGTGAAATATTTAGAATTCAGAGATTTATTTATTCCCATATTACCTATCGTTGGTTTATTGGGTTTAGCTGCTGCTATTGGTATAATATCAAGCATGTATGTAAGAAAGAGGTATATTTAACCTTCAACCAGGGTATCTCTCTTTTTTTTCACACTTATTTCTTTTTTTCAGCTAACTCAAAACGAATGAGTATAACTGACCAACTCTATTAATTATTGATTAATCTTATATCAGATTCACTTATAACTTCTCTAGAAGAATTTATATGAATTTGAATATCAATGCAACGTAGAAATGATTTGTGATTAAATTGAAGTATAAACTAGATTTTACCACAGCGGATTTGGATGATCAATATACAAAATTGAAAATGACCAAAACTCAAAAGAAACTTTTTCAGGACATGGGGGATTGTTTAGCTAAATATCTTGAAATATCAAACATTACCGCTCGTGGTTTTCATATATTAGCAGTAATAGAATGGCAGCAAGAAATAAGTATGACTGTTAATGAAACAGAATCAAAATTAGGAACTACTCCTGAATCAAGAATAAGCCAAGCAGAAAGAATATTGGAGATTTTCAGTGAAAAAATAGCACGTGTATTGAAAATAAAGAAAAAAGAACATCTTATTGATCTTGCTACAGAAAAAGCTTTAGCCTTTTACACAGAAACTTATTCGAGTAGACCACCTGATACAGATTAATCTATTTTATTTGAATAATAAGCTTTGGTATTAGTAAATTATTTTTACCCTATACTAGCACTTCTAGATACTCCCTATTTCATTGCAAATAATGACTCACAAATTTGTATCTCAAAATCAATGATTTCAAAGATTTGATACTAACTCATTTTTGTTTTCATTAATCTAACGTTGGTCTTCGGAAACCACAGATCGAATTTTCTTCAATTCGGTTAACATTTGTTTTCTAAGAATAGCAATGCCTGTGGCCCGATCTTCTTCTCTTTTTCCTAATGTTTGACCCAGTAGACTTGATGGAGTTGTCGTAGATGGTTTAGAGAGAGATGGAAAAGAAATTTTTGGAATCATAGGAGGAGTAGGAGTTTGGGGTTCCGAGGAGGTGGGTGTAGGAGTAATCGTTGGTGTGGTAGATGGAGAAGACGTTTCAGGAATAGAAAAACTTATTTTAGGTCTAGGAGTTGGCTTTTCAATAGGAATAGGTTGACTTGGTGGTGTAACTATAGAGGGAGTTGGAGTTGGGGTTGGAGCTGAAACTGTAGGTACAATTGGTTGTGAAACAGGTGTTGAAGGAACTCTTGGAGCTGGTGAAACAGGTACCATTTCTTTTGCTTTTATCTCTGGAGCATCAGAACCGAAAAGTGCTATTATTGATGGTATTTCAGGTATTTGAATATTTCTTATTTCAGCTATTTTCATTTCTCGAGATATTCTTTCTAGAGTTGTTGAAGTTACATATCCTTCTAATAATGATTCCTTCAACATTCGTTCAAAACGAAGTATTGCAACCTGAAATGCATAGGTTACATGAGCAAATTCTTCTAGTGGGAGAGCTTTTAGCTTTAGAGATGTTTCAAACTTAAAATTTTTAGTTTTTTGGGAACTTTTCTTTTTAAATAGTTTAACCACTGGTGATGTCCGTCCTCAGACCTTTTAATCTCTTTTGAGGGTTTAATAGAATGGAGTCTAATAATATTTTCTTTTCCTTATTTTAAAAAGACATCCTAAATAACTTCTATGCATTTCTAATACAGGCTTTTTATTCGCATTACCTATCTATATATAGAATTCTATATTTCCTATTTTATATGTTTTCAATTATTTATTCACTGAACACTTTATTTCAGGAATATGAATTTTTGTGGTATTAAAAGAGAGCTTGTGAATGTTCCAATTGCATTGAATAGATAATTCGATTTATTTTAGTAAAAAGATTGAATTAATGATAAGGGAAACAAATGTATTTCAGAAATCACTCCCTAAATGGAATTAATATATCTATGGATGTAATATTTCCACAACATCGAAGTTCATAGAAAAGTTTTAATCAATTTTCAAATCTCACCTATTCGTATCAGATAGAATTTTGACCTATGGATGTAGCAATAATGACTAGTAAAGCACGAGTAATTTTAGTTGGTGTGGGAAATGCTGCTTCTGCACTCGTACAAGCGTTAGAGTATTATTCAGAACGCAGTTCAGGACATAATTTAAAATACGAAACAATTGGGGGATTAAGGATTAATGATATTGAAGTTGTATCAGCTTTCGACGTTGTTGACGGCAAAGTAGGACATGATTTAACGGAAGCAATTTTTGCTGAACCCAATGTTGCTCCACGTCTGTTAGAATTCAATACTCCCATGGGGATTGAAGTGAAAAAAGGACCATTATCTGATGGGATTTCTCCCATGTTGGCTGAAACTCTTCAAATCAGCTCAAAACCAGATGTGAAATTAGTAAAAGAAATGAAATCGGTTGATGCTGATATGGTTATCTCGTTACTGCCTTCTGGAGCAAAAGAAGCAACATATGCTTATGCTAATGCTGCTCTCGAAGCAGATCTGGCTTTTATCGAAGCTGCCCCTATTCGAATCTGTTCTGATAATAAATGGATACGAAAATTCAAGAAATCGAATCTCCCTGTTATTGGGGATGATTTACAATCTCAACTAGGTGGTACACGGATTCACAAAGGAATTCTAGAAATGCTTAACAAATTTGGAGCAACAATTAGGAATACATATCAACTAGATGTCTCTGGGGGAAGTGAAGGTATGAATACTCTTTACACAGATAGACGTATGGAAAAAAGAAAGATTAAAACTGATAGTATCAAGCGAACATTACCTTATCTAACAGATGATGATATTGCATCAGGTACAACAGATTATTTAGACTTTCTAGGTAACGAACGTACTGGTTATTTCTGGATATATGGAAACTACTTTTTGAATACGCCATTTAAGATCGATCTCACTATTAAAACCATGGATGGCCCCAATGCAGCTGGTACACTGGTAGATGTTATACGAGCAACGAAACTTGCCATAAATAGAGGGATCGACGGTCCTTTGATTTCAGTCTCAGCATATGGTTTCAAATTCCCGTCAGTGTATGTTCCAGAGCAAGATGCTGTTAAACGATTTGAGGAATTTATTGCAGGAGATCGTGCCGATTAATAAAAGGATATTAAAATTTAAGTCATAATAACAACAAAAAGGGCGATTTTATTGAAACGTGTACTGATTCACGTTACAGGAAGAGTCCAAGGAGTCTTTTATCGTGTATATACACGTGATTTTGCACGTAATCTTCCTAAAGTGACTGGTTATGTGAAAAATCTTCGTGATGGAAGAGTGGAAATACTTGCTGAAGGAGAAGAAGACTCTCTAAGAAGATTAACCGAGTGGATAAAACATAAAGGGTCACCACATTCACAAATTCATAAAACAGAAGAAAAATGGGATAATATCTCTAAACGGCAATATACCGAGTTTTTAATTACTTATTGAATTAAAGTTCTGGTTATTACATATTAATCAAGATTTGAAAACTCAGTCTGAG
>JAUUVJ010000241.1 GCA_030589605.1 Candidatus Hodarchaeota archaeon
AAGCAACAATTGAAGTTTTTGTGTCTCATCTTGATTTCAATCTTGTAGAATCGCTTTATCGTAAATCGATTGAAGAAGCATCTAAAAATAAACAATCAACAAGCTATGAAATTATTAAACTATGGGGATTAAGAAATCCAAAAATCACCCCAATTTTAGTGAAAGAATACTTAGCTAACCCAACAGCACCCATTGAGGAATTCTTCAAAAAGCTTCCACCAAGTGAGCGAATTAAATCTTTTCAGCATAACCAAGACCTTTTTCTTAATTCCACACCACAACTAATAAAAATTTTATCTTTATTCTCAACAACAAAAGATGACCTGATTTATCTTTACGCTTTATACCCATCATTACCTAATAAATCAAAAGAATCATTACTAAAGTGGCTTTTAGAGCAAGATATTAATTTTAATGACCTCATTCGGATACATTCAATTGAGAAGAATGAGAAGAATATTCAATTTATTTTCTCTTTTCTTGAAGTTAGTATCCTTAAAGAGAAATATCAAATGTCTGATGTCTTAGTATCACTATTACACTATAATGAACAAGAAATTGCTCATGATTTGATTAAGAAGGTTGATTCAAGTAAAAAAATCTTGATGCTGGAAATTATTATCTCATCAATTTTAAAACTTGAAAATAAAGTTACAGAACATAAGAAATTCCTACAATCTGAATTAGAACAATATTCTACCCAAAAACAAGGATTAATTTTAGCTGCTTACCTTGATAGCGAATATTCGTCTCATCAAGAACTATATTTTCCTATTTTACAGCAAAATATCGAAAAGAATTGGAAAAATCTGATTGATGATCTCGCTCAAATTGAAGAAATATCTTCATCTGCACTTGTTCAAAATCTCTTTTCAACATGTAGTCCCAAAATCAAACGTAATATTGGACAATATCTTATTAAAAAGAACTGGATTATACAATTAGTCTTTTTATTCAAAGATTTCGATATTTTCTATCCTATCTTAACTTCAAAACAAAAAATAGCCATATCGAACCAAGATCAAGCCATGCCATATATTCGGTTTCATATACAAAATAATTTCTCAAAAATAATAGAAATAGGAGAAAAATTAACTTTTTCAAGACATGTATTATCTTCTATGATGGAAGATAGTCAATTTGAGATGTTACTAGATCCTATGGTCTCATCTTCCGCATTCTTAGACGCATGGAAGGAGATATTATTCGCTCGAGCTACAGAAACATTGCCATTAATTCTTGAGAAATATACTTCAGCTTTACCCCGAAGTGAAAAAAAGAAAATCAATTTAACTGCTCTTCTAAAAATGATGATTAAAATTGAACCAACAAGGTTCTGGGAAAATGTAAGTCAGTATTCTGATCAAAAATTATCAAAACCATCACTTAAGCCTATATTAGAATATGGTTTTGATGTGAGTATTCCGATAATTGGCGAAATCCTTTCAAGATTACCACCTGTTCATGTAGATCATATTATTGAAAAAATTCTACCTGAATTTATTCCATTAGGATCTAAAATTCTATATTCACTTTTTTCTATACAGAATATTAGCGAAATTCAAGAATCAACAATTCAAAAGGTTATTATTGAATTTATCAAACTAGATCAAGAAAACCTATTGTTGGTTGCATTTATGCGATGTTCTAGAATCATCGACAACCCAGAATTGAATGATTTTGTCTCTAGATTAATTTCATCATTAGTAATGTTATATCCTGAGTCCTCCTTTTCAATTATTTCAAAAAACGAATTAACAAAATTGTTCAAGCCTTTGAATGCTTATCTAATGAAATTACAGAAAAATGAATTAGAAAATCTATTGTTACTTGTGGTTCCAACATTACAATCTGAACACTTTGAGCCAATTATTGCTGATCGCATCCTGACTCTCATTAATGATAACCTAAAAGATACTTCCCTCCTTAGCAGGTTTTTCACGAAATATGAAGAAAAAGAATTTGGAAAAGGGGGCAAAAGAGTACTTAGGAAGATCTCTTCTAGTCTAATCGGGAAATCTTTGGAATCAGATCTCCTGATTTTAAATACTTTGAAAAAAAAACCTCAAAGCCAATCGTTACTACTTCCTATTTTATTAGTTAAGACTTCGACTCAGGTTATTGAAAGAATTTTATTTAATCCATCTTTAAAGCCTCCTGAAACCTCATTCCTCAAAGCAATTACAAACCATTTTGAATCAAATCCACCAGAGAATCCTGAAGAATATTTTCTTTCTCTTCATCGGAAAAGTAAAGACGTTGAAAAGGTGCAAGAAGCTCTATTACCCTTATTAGGAGAATACCTTTCTTGGCAAAATCTATCTCTGCTGATGGAACTGCCTGAAAAAGAAAAAAATTCTCATTCATATGAAAAAGCTTTAGCAAAATTCTCTTCAAGATATAATATTCAATCCACGCGAGCTCTCAATGAAATATGGAACTCAGGTTTGAAATCAGTGTATAAACAAACCAAAACCCAATCCTCCTCTCTTCATCAAAGCGAATGTCCACAATGTAATAAACCTATATTACAACAACAAAAGAATTGTGGATTCTGTAATCAAAGATTAACCTGCTCGATATGCAGAAAATCAGTAGTTCAGATACAACATGAAGACATCATCAAATGTCCTCAATGTTCAAGTTTTTTCCATAGAAGCCATATTCTGGAGAGCGTAAAACTAAAGAAAAATTGTCCTGTATGTCATGTTAAATTACGAGAGAGCGAAGTTGAAGCTTTACCCACTTATCAGTTTTTCTTTCATTAACTAAGAAAGAAAGAAATTCTTCTGCCTCTTTTCAATTAAACAATACCTTTTTTTTTATTTTTTTGCGGGATGAATATTCAGACGATCTTAAATAGAATGTAGAATGTAAAATCCCTAAACACTATGAAAAAATAACATAGAGGTTGAAAATATGAAAATAGATTACAATCGAAAAATTATGTTAGCTATTCTAATCCCCTTGCTAGGTCTTTCTTTTCTTTTTGTATCTCCAGTAATGGGAGTAGATCCAGTCTATGAGGTCAACCCTAACCATTATGAAATTAATGTGAGTATTGGTGATTCTAGAACATATCAGTTCCAAAGCATTCGAATTCAAAATGGGATGGACGGAATAGAAAGACATAAAGTCAATATGTCTTTCTCAATTGGTGGTGTAAATACCCCAATAAATGTAAGTGAAGGAAGTAAGATGAAAATCGAAGTTGTTGATCATAATTCAACATTCATTGAACTTGAATCTATTCTGTACCATAGAAATGGCAGTGTGTACTCTCTCGATAATTCTTTTATAAATCGCTCAACTCTTGATGTTGGTGCTGAAAAAGATTAAGGGCTTCGAATGATTTTTACAACGAACGAAACTTTGATTTCAGAAGTTTATGGTGGACCATCATGGAATCTTGAAATACATGAAGACATGGTTAGAATTAGTAATCACACAGAAACTAATCCTTCCACTGATTATTATTATAATGATGAAGAATACGAATATGATCGTGTTAGCGGGTTTTTAAAGAGATTCAGAATGAATTCAGGTGGACCTGACAATTGGATGGAAATTGAGTTTTCACAAGTGGAAACTTGGAATCCTGATGATTTTGAGTTAGCAGTAACAGTTGGTGATACCAATACTTATCTGTTGAAAAAAGCAATGTTTTTTGATAACATGATGGAACCAGAAAGCGGGTATCGAAATGAGTTTCATATTCAAATCACAGAGAATGGACAACCAACACATCTTGATCTTCTCCCAGGTGATGAAATAATAGCTGAAGTAAATAGTACAGATGGTGATTTCGTCGAATTACAGTTAACTTATCACTTAATGAAAGATGATACTAAGCACACTGATGATAACTTATATGGAATCGATAAAAGCACTTATTGGTCACCAAGGCATCTTGGCCCCCCCTTACTCATGACTATAAATCAAACATCATTGGAAAATAGTCCCCAAGAAATTCTTATAGAAGACGATATAATAAAGTTCAAGAATGAGTACGAAGATCCAGAAGGACGTTGGTATACTAGAAGAGAGAGTAGTTGGAACCTCACAACTGGTTGGATGCTACGCTTCTATGAAATAATTATCGAAGATCCTGATATCATCGATTCTAATAATGAGAAAATCGTCCAACGTGAGCTAGAAATAATTGATGCGGATTATATTATACCAGTTGAAGAGTTTGTTGGTGTAAAAGAAGGTGATTCAATTGAATATGAATTTAAGGAAATATATCGTCCTGCTCCTGAAAACGAATCTATTTTCTCTTTAGCTACCGTTCCAGACGAGAATGTCATGATGATGCCAATTATGATCGAAGGAACACAAGAAAGTATACCTGTTCAAACTGGAGATAAGATGACAATTACTGTTGAAGAAGTTGGAGGTTCTGAAGTAACGGTTGTTTTAACCATCTATTCGACCATTTATGGTGAAGCCATATCTGATCCTATGGTATTCAATCTTGCAGATTTGCATGTTAAAGAAGGACCACCTTTCCTTATCCCAACTGATGAACAGATGATCAGAGACACTTTTGAGTATGATGTCGGGGCTGAAGTCACATTCAATGACGAGGAAACGGTAACGGTAACAATCACTGAAGGATATACAAATACAAATAGTTCTCTTTCAGGAAATATGGAAATAGTACGAGAATTGACTTATGACCTAAACACAGGCTGGTTGTTGGAATACGAACAGGTTACTATGGAGAACGAGGAGATTATTGAAAGAATCTACGTTAAATATACCATAATGACAAATGAATCAGGAATTAAAACTTCTGATACTCAACAATTAACTTCATTTTCGTTCTTACCTGTATTATTTGCCTTAGTATTGACAACAGGATTAATTCAAAAGAAACGACGAAACTGATTAATCCAAATTCCCCCTTTCTTTTTTTTTCTTCATTATTTATTACTATACTACATTATATAGGGTTTTAACATATCTAAAAATCATTTGGCTTTTTCTTTGTTCATATAAATGATCATACATGTGTATTCGAAAATCTTTTTCTAAATAGTAAAGATGGATTCGTTTGTATTTGATTATTTAAAAAAACATAATATTCAAACTCTCAATAATTTTTAGTGTTTCATTCATTACTTTAACAGTTGGTTGGAAGCACAGAGATGACAATAAAAGTATTAGTAATCGGAGAAAAGCCTTCCCAAGTAAAAAAGATAGCAGAAACTCTCTTTACTGATACTAGTACGACGATAAAAGTTGCTGATAGACTATATTTACGTAAAGGTATGTTTGAAGGAAAAGAATTAATCTTTTTACCTTTAATTGGTCATATTGCAAATATTGATACTCCAAAAGAATTCGGATGGGGAAAATGTGAACCATTAGAAATTGTTCAGAACCCAAAGGCAATAATTATAAAAGAAAATCCCCTATTTAAACGAACAATTTCTCAACAAGCCAAAACTGTCAATGAACTATGGCTTGCAACGGATCCTGACTCAGAAGGAGACAATATCGCATATGAAGCATATAATATTGCAATACGAGCAAATCCATCCTTAAAGAATTCAACAAAAAGAGTATGGAACTCATCTCTAACTAATTCTGAAATATTGCGATCGTTTCAGAATTTGATTTCATGGGAATTATATTTGGCATTAGCGGTTCAGGGAAGAAGATTAGTTGATGCATACGTTGGCTTTGCAGGAACTCGTGAAATCACTCGCGCAGCACGTCGAGTACGGATTACTAAAGGAAAAAATGTCCTATCAGTAGGTCGTGTTCAATTACCAACACTTAAAATCATTGTTGATAGAGATCGAGAGAGAGCTGAATTCAAAAGTAAATTAAAATTCAATATTTTAGCTGATATTCTGGATGATAACAGAAAACAAATACTAGTGACCGTTAAACACGAAAAATCACCATTCGATGATAAAAACAAGGTTGATCAGATATTAGATCGAATTCAAAATGTAACATTAGGAAAAATCATAGATTTCTCAGAAAGAAAAACTGGAATACCTCCTCCTAGACCATTAAATACAACTGATGCTATTTCATTATTATCAAAAGAACTTAAAATAAAAGCAGATAATGCAATGGCATTACTAGCTACGCTCTATGAAAGTGGATATATTTCTTATCCGCGTACTGATAACAGAAGATTCAAAGATCAATTTCCCCATGATCCAATTCTCCAGAAACTAACAAATTACTCTAATTACAAATCTTTACTCAAATTAGTTAATGATACTTCTCAAGTGCGCACCAATGGACGAAAAATAGGAGCTGAAGATCATGATCCTATTCATCCAACTGGAGAAATCCCAGCTGAATCAAAACAAATAGGTAAACTTCATATTAAAGCATGGGATTATGTTTCACGCTATTATATTGGAATGTTCATGCCTGATCTAATACAATCACGTGGCCTTGTTCGAGTACAAATCAAGGAGTTGTTTAGCCAAAAATATCAACAAACAATGGATGAAGGATGGACACAAGCTATTACATGG
>JAUUVJ010000231.1 GCA_030589605.1 Candidatus Hodarchaeota archaeon
ACAAGTAATTTTTGTAAAATAGTTTTTTCTGCTTCAGGAAGCCAATTACCAATAGGTTTCATACCCATTCCGTCATGAGTTCCAAAAATTCCATTGAAAAGCCTTCCTTTAGCATCTTTTATGGAAGGAATCCAGTTCATAAAGTACTTTGATGTACCAGTAAGGATGGCATGAACGGCTAATGGGAAATGAGTAAAAAGATAGACCATATCTGACTCTTCGGATTTGTCCCCCAAATATTGGAGCGCGTTTTCTTGAGGTTCATTCACTTCTGCAATAAATGTTATCGAAAATTGTTCAAGTACTTTAAGGATATCAGCAAAAATTTGGATGACTAAATGGGTTTCAGGTAAATGTAAACATGTAGTACCTATTTCTTTCCAAAGATAACCAACAGCATCCAAACGAATCCAAGATGAACCCTTTGAGATATAAAACAACAATATCTCAATGAATTCTAAAAGAACTTTTGGATTCTTATAGTTAAGATCAACTTGTCTAGTTGCTGATGTTCCATCAGGATTATCAGGACGACTGAATGATGTCCACGTCCAACCGGTACTTACTGAGATTACATTATCTGACTGTATTGGCTCATCAAACGTAACAATTTTTTTTCCACTTTTATCTTTACATATATAATACTTTGTTAAAATGGGAGTAGGTCTTGGTCTAGTAATCTTTAGAATTTCGGCATCTGATGGCTTATTCTCATCCGTATACATTATTACATAATTTTTATAGGAAGGATCACCGACTAAAGCGTTTTGAATGATCGGGTTTTCTAATGACGCATGGTTAAGAACACAATCGACCATAATTCTATCAAAAACCTTTGTCAATTTTGAGAAGTCTTCCCAACTTCCATTACGATGATCTACTTCATAAAAATTTACTACTGAAAATCCACGATCGGTATCCCATGTATTAAAAGGTAAGACGTGTATTCCAGTAATCTTTCCCTTGATATACTTTTCACAGAACTTGTATAATGTTTGAAGAGATGTTTCATCACTATCCTGGAGGGAATTTGCATAACTGATCAAGAATATATCACGATGATCGAATTTTTCTTTATATTTTGTTCGTTCTATCGTTCTTTCTTGAAACCTCTTTTCTATTAACGGATAATATTTGCTTAGAAGATTCTCAATATGAATCATGATATCTAGCGTCTGCTCATGATATAATTTTTTGAGTTTAATCTCTAAACTGTTTCTTATTGTTCGTGGAATATGATTTGGCATCTGAAATCTCCAATATTATTTATTTTTCAATTATTAACTCATTAAAATAATCTAAAAATTCCTCAAATTGTCTTTTTCTACAAAATTTTCTTTCAACAATTTTACGACCAGCTTTTACCAGATTTGCATATATTTCCTGATTTTTCCATAAAAACTCAATTCTATTCACCAATTCATCTACACTACTAGGTTTTACTAGGAATCCTGTTTTATTATTTTTCACGATTTCAGGAATTCCTCCAATATTTGATGCAATAACTGGTTTTCCCATAGCTAGTGATTCAATAAGAACGTTTGGAAGTCCTTCTTTGAATAAGCTTGGAAATATTAATATATCTATTCGCTCGAAAATAAATTCTGGTTCGCTTGTGAAAGGATAGAATATCAACCTATCCTTTAACTTGGATCTTTTGATTTTATGTTCAAGTAATTTCTTATATGATCCATCATCACCTTCTGGAATCTCTCCCACAATAATCGACAAAAGATTGGGAAAAGAATTCATCAAACTATTTATCGCGTCAATAAGGACGTCTTGCCCTTTTCGTCGTTCAATTGTACCAACACACCCCAATATAGGAGAACAAACTTCCTGAAGAGGATATTTTATCTTGGCTATTTCTTTTTGATTCTCTCTACTTTTAAATTTCTCTAGGTCTACACCTTGATATATTAATTTTACACGCTCTGGTGGAATTTGATAATGATTAATCAACAATTTTCGTGTATTTTCAGAAATTGCAATGATATAGGTTTCAATTGTCTCATCAGGCAGATAGTACTCCCTCTTGTATGTTGGTATAATAGTACCTGTTTTTGGGATTAATATAGTATTTAGTTTTCCGTTTTTTATACATTTAGCTGCAAAAACTACACAATGGAAGGTGCTTCTTGGTGGATGAATCGTACATATTGCTACATCACACCTTTTTAGAGCGATTTTCCAAGTATTAATTGCTTCAATTCCTTCCTTGGTTATGGTATCAAAATCATAGGTAATTAATGAGATTTTTGATTTCTTAGCTGAAATTTGTCTTTCTAACCAACCATTCTTCGGTGTTATAACCGTAATTTCATGACCTTTGTAATTAAAAAAGTTAATTGCTTCATAAACCCAGAGTTGTGTGCCTCCATGAAGTTTTGTATCCTCTATAAACCCTATTTTCATTACACCAACTCTGGACTATAATTAAGAGAGGAAAATAAGCATTAACATATGATTTATGTTTTTTTTTATTGATTGAATTTATTTATCAACGCATGCTATAATTTAGCTCAACCTTACTCAAAAGAGTAAGAAGAGTAGACCATCGCTGGCAATGCGAACAGCGAGGGAAAAACAATTAAGGAGAGGAATATTGGAATAGCCCTTTGTCACGGATCAAACAGGCAGCATTGTGATGAGTGTTAACCATAGCTCCACAAGCAGAACAAGGAGCAACATCATAAGTATCATAGGAACGAAGCACACGACCAATAGGGTCAACAGGACAATCTACATGAAAACCTTGACTGGTGAAACGAGGATCAACGCGAAGAAGGATAACAGCTGCTTCAGTCAGATAGAAAACGAGTAAGATAGCTCGCTCATAGAGATCAATCTCGTCTGGCATATTCAGGATAGCTTTAGCTAGGCCACCCACGAGTTCCACGAGCAACTAGCTGCAAGTCCTCCACACAAAGGATCGGACTTTTTGTCTGAAGTAACACCTGCGTTGTCATAGAACAACTCAATCGATGTAATTCTTTGAGAATACGAGAACGACGAGCATAAACTAAAGCTAGCTCCTGTTTGAGTTTTTCATATTTAACCTGAGGGAGAGATGAAGAAGTATTTCCACATAGATTGGTACACGCAGACAATCCACGATGAAGCTGTATTAATACGTTCTCAAGATGAAGATAATGACAAATAGCTGCGTAAACATCAGTAGAAAGAGCCACATCTTCAGAAAAAGCCAGCATATCTGAACTAATACGATTAATATCTAAACCAATCCCTTTAACAGATTTAGTAGAAAGTCGAATGTCTAAAGAAAGATTTTTAAAGCGTCGCTTACTCAAAAACATCCAGTATTGCCCCTCAAGGACAAGATCGATGAGAATTTTACCAGAGGGTTCCGATGTGCTGCGGAGAATCAAGAGAGTCAACTTGGCACCATTAGCGAACATCTCACGGATTCGGCGATGAAATCGCAACTGAGCTACTAAACCTGCTTTCTTCCGACGAGGAGGCCAAATAGTGATCGTAAATCCACCATCTTTGAGTGCTAATTCGGTCATCACAGTACTACTGCCAGGCCGACCAACTACATATTTACTGCCCATTAATAAGCTTAAGGGAATTAAGGGACGTCTTTTATTTGATTTTTCTCGAAAGGCTTTGGCTATCAGGTGTTCGGCACAGATGGTTCCGTCTTCTATCAATTCTTTCACAGTTTCTCCCTCTTGATACAAGGGAAAAAGTGCTGAGACAAGACATCCACGCAATACAGAGAGATAGCTATATTTTTTTATCTTTTTTTCGGTAATGATTTCCACCCACTCTTCAACCCCGCGAGTAAACTGCTTAAACTGTCGCCAGCGCGAAAGATGAGGAGAAGAATCAGTGGTCAGATTGTTCCACCCACTTAACCAGCGATGTAAAGCCTCTGCAATTAGCTGACGATGGTGATGAATTGTAGTAAGCTTTTGGAGGAAGCTTTTCTGGCGAGTGGATAGTTTCTCTTCTTTAGCAAAGGTTCCTTTGATAGAGTGAAAAAATTGCTCAATAGCCATTATTATCTTCTTTCTAGACATCTCAGGTAGTGAGCTTAATAATTGATGTTCTTTTGGAAGATGAGGATCGAGGGTGCGTCTTGCAGAGTGAATGAGATTCCGACTGTAATCGTATGCAACCTTTAACCAGTGTTGGAGCTTCCATTCTAAATAGGGAGTCCGTCCAAACACTAACCATTCAACTGCAGCGGATTTATCTTCCTGGAGAAACTTGCAGAACTGCTGAATTTTTTGTTCACGATCAAGCGTTCCATTCGCCGTAGCTAACATGTTGACATAAGCGACCTGCCCCAGATTACTGCGATCCTTGAAATGAGTGGCTAGTTTGGCTGCTCCTTGCGTTCCTGACATTTTTCTTTTCTGTCGGACGAATTTCAATGCTTCATCCATTTTTTTGGGAGTAATAATATCTCCTATTGTCTGTTGTAGCTCTCTAATGATATCATTGGCTCGCAGTTCATTTTGACGACGCTTTACCCGAGTGGTTCCTTCGAAGCGTGCCCCGATAGTATAGGTTCGTTTGACTTTTCGTTCAAGTTTGGCTTGTAACTGGTCTTTCATCTTATTTTCCTACAAACGGAGTGCTGTGGGATCAATCACCTGTGAGTAATAGATAAATCGTGTTATTTAAACATTTTGTTTTGACTTAGAACCCCTACAGGTGGGTGAAAATAACGAAAATGACTCTCTTTGTTTATTTACCTCTTCGTGCGCGATTTAATTTTCCTGCAAAGCTAGTAAGGATTGCTAAGACATCTTTGACCAGTTGTTCTTCCAGGGAGGTTTTCAGAGTTGATTCGTGTGTGATTATAATTTTAGTGTTAAAAATAGCACAGATTGTTTGTAAAAGCGTTAATTAAAATCGTGTTAACCTATCTTGATAGCTACAAGCAATCATTGCTGACTTAATGACTGGAAGTTCCTTTATTAATCGAATTAATCTCTGTCTATTATCATTTAACCCTGAACCGATATCCTGGTACTGATTCGCTAAATGCCAGTTTTGTCCTTTTACATACATTTTTAGGTGTTCTTGTTGCCTTTTGAGGTCTTCTCGCTGTTTAGACCCACTTACTCGCGCATAAGTTACCACTTGCGGTCTTTTATCTACTGTGGATGTATTTTTCTTGTTTGTTACTGGTAATTGCCTGATATTTTGCAAAAGTTTGCTCATGCTGTATTTTCGATGGCCTTCCCGCGTTCTATAATCAGTATTTAATTTCTTTTCTTTCTCCCACCGTCTTAATGTACTCTTGGCTACTCCTAATACTGTTGTTGCCTTTCCTATTCTAATATACATGTTTTAGGTCTTTAGCTTCTTTTTTCAATTGCTTTTTGTTGCTGTAAGCAACTTTAGCTAGTTTTTTCTCTTCAGAAAACGAACGGTTCGATATACCCTTTGAGAGCTGCAATTGATAATTTTTCTAAACCGATTTGATAATTCCTTTCAACAACCTGTTTTCTTAGCAGTTTATTATGCAAATACTGAATGATCTTATTTGAAGCGTCCTTAATTCTTTTTTCTGATATGTAAACTAGGCCATCATCGTCTTTTCCTAATATTTCTGCACCTAGTGAAACTGTTTCAAAACCTAAAGGATTAATATCGCTTTCATATACTGAATACTCAAAAATTAGTATTGGTAATCTCCCCTTAATTGCCTCGATAAATTGAATACCCCAACCTTCGATGAGACTTGGGTAAGTAACAATGTCTGAATAAATGTAACTATCCCATAAGCTATAAATTTTCTTGCCTCCTTGAGCATATCGCTCATGAGCAAACTGATCATTACAGAAACGATATTCAATATTTAGTTCTTCCATTTTATTTTTTAGTTTTTCCATATAGAATTGATCTTCTATCAAATTCGGAAGAATAAAAACAATTTTATTGTTCATTCCAAACGTTTTTCCGTCGTATAACGGTTTTTGTCTAATCAAATACAAATTCTTATTCAATTCTGCAATTACATCAATAGCTAATTCTATACCTTTTCTTTCTACTATCCTAGTCGCTTGAAGCATAATAATATCATTCTTACCAATATTAAGATTTCTTTTCAAATCGGAGTTATATTCATCCTTAATCCAATCCTTCTCTTCAAAATAGAAAACGTTTGGTACAACGCTTGAATCAATACCTGTCCTCTTTTTCAGTGAATTCTTAGCTAGTTTATTAATAACCACTTGATGGAATGAGTTTAAATCAGGTGGAAAATACTTTTCTAGATATTTTTCAATAAGAGAACAAGTTGGAGTATAATCAGTCCTTTCCCAAGTGAAGTCATGATTATGATTAATTCCAGATAGTGATTTTTCTTCTATAACTTCGAACAGTGCAATTGAGGTTGGTATGTTCAATGGTAAGCAAAACATATTATTCGGGATTAAAAAATCTATCTCATTATCCTCAATAAAGGCTTGAATCTTAGGTTTAATGACTTCAACCTTTGAAAGGATTTCCTCTTCAAATTCTTTTTCGGATTTCCAGTCTGATAGTTCAACAAAAGCATTTTTTCTGATGGTATGTCCTGGAATCCAATCTAATGCCATTTCTGGAATGATATGACCAGTTGCAAGGCCAATTGAGCCAGCTAAGTAAGTAACAGTATGTCCCA
>JAUUVJ010000244.1 GCA_030589605.1 Candidatus Hodarchaeota archaeon
CCACCCCCCCCCCCCGCTCGTCCTCCACCCCGACCACCGCCTCCGACATCACATGGTGACCCGCGACCCCCGCCCTGCCCTTCGGCGCCACCCCCGCGACCGCCACCGCCACCATAAGAACGGCGACGAGGATCTTCAACATGTTCAGATGATCGATTATTCTCTTTATTTAGGTTTTCGAATTCAGTAGAATCTTCTTCAATTTCTCCATATTTACCCTTGGACAAACGAAGGGAGTTTTGAAATACATTAGCAAATCCATTTGATAGTTTGTAAGTATTTTCAACAGATATTGCATCTATATCTTCATTCCAAAGTGTTAATGTAATTGAACCAGTGTCATCTGCGACTACAAAATCACAAACCCTATGTGTTTCACCTGACCTTTTACTGATCTCTCTTTCTTCTCCAGTCTCTACGACTTTAAAAACAACATTTAGTCTCTTATCGAGAGGTTTTACCTCTCCAATCTTCACGTCTTTTGTTTCATTTGACGATTCACTACTATACGACATATTTTTGCACATCAATAACGAATAAAACCCAAGCAACAATAAGAAAAAGCAATAATGTTCATTAAGGTCCTAATTTTCAGTCTCTCTTAATTTTAGAGATAAAATCGTTCCATTCACACAGCTACTACTAGTTCAAAATAAGTTTTTGAGTCTATAGCGATTATTCTGAACCTTGTTTATATCTCTTACTATCTTTTTAGTGTGAAGATTGTATATCTAACTCATTCCTTCTTAAAAACTATCGGTAGATGAAATCAATCAATTCTTATTAAATTTATATCGATTTAGTTTCTTTTATAATTGATTTGTCATTTTTTCTATTCTATATGAAATGTCACCTATTTAACAAAGTTTATAGCAGGGATCCTCTTTCTATGCATCAAAAAAAAAAGTAGGAGAAAATTGTTTTCGCTAAGTCTATTGAGGAAAAGTAAAGATTGAATTTGTTAATAGAAGGTGAATAAAAAAATAGGTCTTACAAAATTTATTCTATAAACCTTAGCTATTGGAATAAAAAAGTAGTTTGATAGACACGAAATCTTGTATAAATTAAAATTAATTTAGTTCTATTAATTATAAGTTCAAAATTGAATACGTTCTGATTTTGTATATTCAGAGAAAAATACATATTAAAAACAAATTTTCGATTTTCGTGTTAGAATTGGTTTATTTTAATCTCCTTATGTATTTTAATAAAATTATAGATATAAACGGTGGTTATATTTTTTGACTTATGCAAAACAAATT
Source organism: Candidatus Hodarchaeota archaeon (assembly GCA_030589605.1). Classification (GTDB taxonomy): domain Archaea; phylum Asgardarchaeota; class Heimdallarchaeia; order Hodarchaeales; family Hodarchaeaceae; genus Hodarchaeum. The sequence continues at coordinate 1,263 of JAUUVJ010000244.1, forward strand.
CTTAGAGTAAATCTAAAGACAAAAGAGTGGAAGGATGAACCTTTAAACTTAGAAATTGCTCATAAATACCTTGGTGGTAGAGGGTATGCTGTTAAAGTATTATTTGATGAGCTAGAGCAAGGAATAGACCCGTTAAGTCAAGAAAACAAGTTAGTAATAATGACAGGTCCAATGACTGGTTCTAATTGTCCAACAACCTCTCGATGGTGTATGGCTTTTAAAAGCCCGTTGACACAAAAAACTTTGAATACGACTCATTGTGGTGGTAATTTAGGAATTGAATTAAAGCATGCTGGATATGACGGTATTATTATTGAATCAGCTTCTTCTTCTCCTATTTATTTACTTATTAACGATAATTCGATTTCTATCGAAGATGCTTCAGATATTTGGGGTAAAAACATCAACGAAACTCAATCAATATTAATGAAAAGACATGGTAAGAGTTCAATTGCAGCAATTGGAACTGCAGGTGAAAATCTAGTTCGATATGCATGTGTTCGTAATGAGAATAGAACAGCCGGGAGAGGAGGGATTGGAGCAGTATGGGGTTCAAAAATGCTAAAAGCTGTTGTAGTTCATGGATCTAACAAATTATCCTTAGCAAATGAATATGCTTACAAAAAAGTTAATAAACAGTTTTTAGATGTATTGAGGGGTCATCCTGTAACAGGTACTGGTATGGGACTTTATGGAACTTCAATACTTGTCAATCTTGTCAACAAACATGGTGTATTACCAGTAAAAAATTTTAATACAGGAATTTTCAGTAATGTTAGAGACATCGCAGGAGAAACTTTGAAAGAGTATTTCGTTAAAAAGGAACCCTGCCGTGGTTGCCCAATTAGTTGTGGGAGAAAATCGAAATATCGCGATGTAGAGACTAGTGGGCCTGAATATGAATCATTATGGGCTTTAGGCCCAAATTGTGGTATAAGTGATCTAGAAATAATTTTCAAAGCAAATTCATTATGTAATGATCTAGGTATTGACACTATTTCAGCTGGAAATGTTATTGGTTGGTTTATGGAATGTGGGGAAAAAGGGCTCATTCCACAAGCATCAAAATTTGGTGATGGTAACTCATTACTAACGTTACTTGAGAAGATTGCTAAACGAGAAGATGAGGGAGATTTACTAGCAAATGGTGTTCAAATGGCAGCAGAACAAATTGGGAAAGGTTCAGAAGTTTTTGCTTGTCATGTAAAAGGTCTTGAACTCCCTGCTTATGATCCAAGAGGCCTTAAAGGAATGGCACTGAGCTATTCTACTTCCAATAGCGGAGGAACTCATCTTAATTCATACACAGTTATCCAAGAAGTCTTAAGTTTACCTCATTTTGTTGATCCTCTTTCCAGTACTGGAAAAGCTGAATTAGTAAGTAATATGCAAAATATCTTCGCAACGATTGATTCTGCTGAATGGTGTAAATTTACTGCAATGGCTGTTTTTTCTACTTTGAAATGTGAGGTAGACCTTTATGCTAAGCTTTTGACTACCGCTACAGGTTTCTTTATTGATGAAGTTGAATTCAAGAAAATAGGTGAGCGAATATATAATTTAGAACGACTTTTCAATATAAGAGAAGGATTAACTAAAGAAGATGACAATTTACCTTCTAGGTTTCTAGATGAACCTTTACCTGAAGGTCCTGCAAAAGGTCAAACTGCAGATATAAAAGATAATCTACAAGAATATTACCATATTCGTGGATGGGACGAATTAGGAGTTCCTTCTAATAGAAAATTAGAGGAGTTAGACATTGAACCAATAAGTAAAACAGCCAGACTTCAAGTAGCGCTAGACCTTCGAGATCTTGATGAAGCAATTAAAATTGCTCAAAGAAGTGCGCTAGGTGGAGTCGATTGGATTGAAGTTGGTACTCCGTTAATCAAATCAGCTGGTATGGAAGCTGTACGAAAATTAAGGGAGTTGTTTCCTCATAAAGTTATCGTTGCAGATCTTAAAACAATGGATGCAGGTTTCTTAGAAACTGAAATGGCTGCATTAGCTGGTGCAGATGTTGTTTGTATCCTAGGAATAGCTCCTGACAGTACAATAATAGATGCAGTTGGAGCAGGTAAAAAATTCAATATTAAAATTTTTACGGATTTAATTGGTGTTGAAAATCCTGTCGAACGTGCAATTCAGCTAGAAAAACTAGGAGCTGATATCATTGGTTTACATATTGGTATTGACCAACAATTACGATCAGGATTTGATAAAATTCCCTTTCCTATTCTAGCTGAACTTAAAAAGCGTATTAAGGTTGATATTGGAGTAGCAGGTGGGTTGAAAGCTGAAACAATTCCAAAAGCTATAGAATGTGGTGCAGATATACTTATTATTGGTGGAGCTATTACAAGATCAGCTAATCCAGAAAAAGCCACTCGTATCCTTAAAGCATTAATGACTGAGCGAAAAGAAAAATGATTACTATAACCCTTTCATTTTTTGCTTTTTTAGAGGAACAATTTGGTAGGAAGCAATTTATTTCAATTAATGAGCCTATAAAGATCATTGAGCTATTTCGATATTTCAGTACTAAAAATGGTGAAGAGAGCTCTTCGATTTTTCTCAGTGGCACTCAATTGAATAATGGATTTACAATCTTACTTAATGGTAGAAATATACAGGCTTTAGATGAATTGAATACAATTCTTGAAGAGGAATGTGAGATTTCATTCTTCCCTGCGATTGCAGGGGGTTTAAATCAGTTATGAAGTCATTTTTAATTTATTAACCTGTTTTCAAACATATTGCAAAAAGGAATTTGATTTTATTCTATATTAGCATGTTCAGCTTCCATTTCAGATTCAGAGATTCCAAGATCAAGAGCTAATTGAGCAACTACTGCATCTAGAGTGATCGAAGCTACATATTCGAAGGAGGGTACAAAATAATGTAGTTTAGATATTTGTTGTAAGTATGAATTAGTTTTTTCTGGTCTTCCTTCTATTTCAAGAAAGATTTCACTATTTAAAGCTAGTTTTGATTTTGGAAAGGAAGTTAAACTCATTACTTTCATTGGCATAGCTTTTGCGCCCATTACTCTTTCTAGTGTTCTAGTTGACACTCCTGAACCACTGAGAGCAATCAATAAATCGTTTTTCCTTCTAAATCTCCAATCATAGTTTGATTTTACATCAATTTTCAAGTGACTCAATCGTATGCTTGCCATACTAGCTAATATCGAATCAAGCCCAGATCCAAAAAGATATACGTTCTTCCCTGATTTTTCAGAAAAACTTTCGATTGTTCTTATGAATTGTTTCAAAGGTTCTTCATCGTTCTTTATTTTAGATAAAGTTTTTTCTGCAGCACCCAAAACTTCATTTATACCTTCATTGAATCCTTTTACAATTGAACCGTCATTAATGCCTGATACTACTCCTATTCCAACTAATAAACTGCTTAATTCAAATAAAGTTCCCATTGGTGTGAGAGGAGCACGACCTAATTGTTTTCTAACTTTTTTTGTGTATCCTCGGGGTATTACAACTTTCGAATCAACTAATCTTCCCACAATTGATCGATTATTACCAGTGAAAGCAATAATATTGGCTCTTTTTCTTAAGGAATCTCGTAATGCGTTCGCTGTAAAATTAGTCCATCCTGAACCAGTTACACCAAAAACTACGTCATTTTCTCTAACTGGTCGAGCTAAACTTTTTCCTAGATAGGAAACTTTGACACCTACGTTTTTTAAAAGTTCGCCAATTAGCATGCCTACTTTACCTGATCTTCCCATTCCAACAATATGAAGTTGATTTCCCATCTCTTTAACATTTTCTAGGCATTTACAAAATTCTACTAGGCTTGATGGGTTTTCATTTATATCATTGACTGTTTCTTTTGCTTGTGATATAAGTAATTCATATGCAGAGTAAAATGAGGATAAATCATTTGTCGATATTTTTGTCAAAGGTATCTCCACGCGTGATTTTATCGTGAACGACTAATAGCTAGTAATTTATTGCTTTTTGGAATATGAGGTTTGTAGATGAAAATACCACATCTAGATTGAAAGATCTCTAATCAAGCTATACGCATATTTATCTATTGATTTTTTGTTTTGAGTCTCTTCTAGTGGAACTTTGACTAGTTTATTACATTTTTCACCTACCATTATACCAGATTCGTCATTTAAAATGCAATCGATTGCAAAAGCTCCAAGTCGGGTACCTAACCAACGATCACGTGCGCTTGGTGCACCACCCCGTTGTACGTGCCCTAATATTGAAATATATGTTTTAAAATCCAAATATTTTGATAATTCTTTCGCAAAAGAAAATATATCGCGATTATCTACTCCTTCTGCGACAATTATTATCAAGGCTTTTTTTCCAGATTGTTTTGCTTTATGTATGCTCGCAGCAACAGTTTTTAAATTAATTGGAAGATTTTCAGGTATTAAAATTTCTTCAGCTCCTACTCCAATTCCTACTTCAAGTGCAATAAAACCTGCTTTACGTCCCATTACTTCTACAAGGAATACGCGTTCATGACTATCAGCTGTATCACGGATTCTATCAAGTGCTGAAATTGCAGTATCTATTGCTGTATCGTAACCAATTGTGAAATCTGTACCGCCTATGTCATTGTCAATAGTCCCTGGAATTCCTATTAATTGCCCTTTCCAATGTTTTTGTAGTTTCATAAGTCCCCGGAAGGTTCCATCACCTCCGATTGCACAAAGACCATCAAAACAATGTTTTTCTAATATTTGTGCTGCTTTGATAACTCCATCATCGGTATAGAATTCTTTTGACCGTGCGGTCTTAATTATTGTTCCACCTTCTTGTATAATATTTCCTACTGATCTTGGTGTCAATTCTTTAAAATCTTCATTAAAGATCCCATTATAACCCCGATATATCGCTACAATTTTCAATCCTCTTGCTATTCCTCTTCTTACAACAGCTCGAACTGCTGCATTCATACCTGGAGCGTCACCACCAGAGCAGAAGACTCCAATTTTTTTCATATGTTTCATTTCTTTAATATTCAAGATTTTATATTTCCCTAGTCTTTAACATCTTATTTTCAAAGTTATTTTTATTAACAATGCTATGAATTAATTCCTCAAGAGCTTATTTTTTATCTTTGCGAAGAATTTGTTTATCACTAGTATAAATTCTTGATCATTATGATTAATAACAATAAAAAAGCTCCAATTTTCTCTTTTCTTCATAAGTATTTTGAAGAAC
>JAUUVJ010000332.1 GCA_030589605.1 Candidatus Hodarchaeota archaeon
AGGGGTTAATAACCTCCAGCGATCTTCTTGATCTTTAACAAGTTCTGATCTGGAGATTTTTTCAATTTTTGTTCTCTGATAGGGACTACGTCTCTGCAAATGAAATCCTCTTTAAATTTTCAAACTAACCTTTAATCCATATTTCATTTATTAGTTCATAATCAAAAAAGTCATTTTCATTAAACAAAATACTGAGTTCATATTTTGCTCTTTCTACTTTATCAGAAGAATGAACTATATTTTTAGTCAAATTGAGACCAAAATCACCCCGAATGGTACCAGGTTGCGCTTCAGGTGAATTAGTCGCTCCAGCAAGCGTACGAATGACTTTCACAGCACTAGGTCCTTGTATAGCTAATGCAACAATTGGAGCAGCAAGAATAAAATCTTTCAATATAGGAAAGAACGGTTTTTCTAAATGAATATCATAGAGCTGTTCTACTTTAGATTCTGTTAATTGTTGCATTTTAATTCCAATTATTTTGAATCCTTTTTCTTCAACACGGGTAATAATGCGCCCTATTAATCCTCGTTGAACTGCGTCTGGTTTGATCATTAACAGAGTTGTTTCTATCATATTTTTTCCGTCTCCAACAATTTCATTTAAATTCATCTTTAATTAACAGTTACATTAGCTTCCATAATAAGTTTCTGATGTAATTTACTGTAGTTAATCAGAAGTTGATAAATCCTAAATTCATTGATCAAGAATTTTTAGTTGCCTAAAAATGTTTATCTTTTCCAAGAGCTCTTCTAAACTATACTTTATCTATCTATTGATTTCTCATTTTGTACTTTAGAACAGGTTTAATATGAATAATAAAGATTCTTCTAAAGATCACTGATAAATCTAAAGTGTGTCAAAATTATAATTTATGTCAGAATTTATGGTTTGGAGAGGAAAAAAGATTAAAAAACAGATTGAAAAGGGTTGCCTGCATACTTAAAAGTCATGAATTGAAATAAATTCGTGAACTAGTGAACTTAACGACTTAAATGAATTTCTAGAAAGGAAATGTGAAACTATGCTCAAAACTTTCTTCGGATTAGAGCCCTTTGAACAGCTTACCTTATTTCTTGTTGTCGCAGTAGCTATTATTGCGTTTGTATATTCTTGGTGGCTACGTAAAGATGTTCTCAGTCATGATACTGGAACAAAAGAAATGCAGGAAGTTTGGGAAGCAATTAACGAAGGTTCTAACGCTTATTTGAAACGCCAGCTTAAAACAATTATACCAATTGTTATACCTTTAACTATTGCCCTTTTTCTCAGTGTTATCATAGTGGAACCAACACATGGAGCAATTGAGGAATTTGGAGCGGAGAATGCCCCAATAATTGTCGCAATAGGTCGAACTGTTGCATTCGTTCTTGGAGCATCCTTTTCAACAATGGTTGGTCAATTTGGAATGCGAATTGCCGTTCAAGGCAATCTAAGAGTTGCAGCAACCGCAGCTCAATCAACAGATCCTATTACAGGAGAGCACATTACCGTAGACAAAAGATATAACAAAGCACTTTCTGTTGCTTATCACGCAGGAACTGTTACAGGAATGCTCACCGATGGATTCGGACTTCTAGGAGGAACGGCAATATTCATCGTTTTCGGAGTTGCAGCACCTGATGCTCTACTAGGATTTGGATTTGGAGGAACTATCTTGGCTCTTTTTATGAGAGTTGGTGGTGGAATCTATACCAAAGCTGCAGATGTCGGTGCAGACCTAGTAGGAAAAATTGAAAAAGATATACCAGAAGATGAACCTAGAAATGCAGGAGTTATTGCTGATTTAGTTGGAGATAATGTTGGTGACTGTGCTGGAATGGCAGCAGATATTTTTGAATCCTATGAAGTCACAATTGTTTCTTCATTAATCTTGGGTTTAGTTCTATATACAATAGATGGGAATATTGTATGGATCATGTTTCCACTCATTGTAAGAGCCGTTGGGGTAATAAGCTCAATAGTAGGCACATATGCAGTTGCATTGTGGAAAACACCAGATGCAGAAAAAGCTATGTTTCAATCCTACGAAATTTCAAGTGCAATTACTATCATTATCTCTTTTCTGATTGCAACTTTTTATGCAGGTGATTGGCGAATGGGTTTCTTGATCGCTGTTGGAGTATTACTTGCTGTTTCCTTCAATCCCATTACAGCAAGATTTACAGCTAAAAAAGGAGGCCCTGTTGTTGAAGTATTTGAATCTACAAAAGGAGGCCCTGCAACTACTATACTTAGCGGTTTAGCACTTGGTTATGAGTCGAGTGTTTGGGCAGTCGTAACTATTTGCATATCCTTTGCTTTTGCAGTGATTACTTATGCATTACTTCCTGGAAATAGTGGACTTCCACTATTAGGTGGTTTATTAGCAGGAAATGCGATTGAAGTAGCTACCACAGATATAGGAGAAGCAATTTTGTACGGTATTGCTCTAATTGGAATTGGAATGCTTTCTCATACTGGAAATAATGTAGCTATGGATGCTTTCGGCCCTATTAGTGACAATGCTCAGGGTATTGCAGAAATGACTAATATGGATGAGGAATCAAGAAAAGTCCTCGCGGAATTGGATGCAGTCGGAAATACGACAAAAGCTATCACAAAAGGAATCGCAATTGCTTCTGCTGTTATTGCTTCGGTTAGCTTATTTGCTGCATTCGTAACCGATGTTGGAATTGTTGCAGAACGTGTCGGAATCGAGAATCCCCTTATATTTGGTTTACGTATTAATATACCTGCAGTATTCATTGGTCTATTACTTGGTGCGGCATTACCTTGGTTATTTTCAGCTTTTAATATACGAGCGGTTAGTCGAGCGGCTGGACAAACAATTAATGAAGTTAGACGACAATTCAAAATCCCTGGGATTATGGAAGGCACTAAAAAACCCGATTACGGACGTGTGGTAAATATTGTAACTGCTGCAGCTCAAAGAGAATTGGTATCCCTTACTATATTAGCTGTTAGCGCTCCAATCTTTCTAGCTATCTTCTTTACACTCGCTTTACGTGGATTCGATCAAGAATTGATTGGATCTGGAATTGAAATGTTAGGAGGTTTTCAAGCTGGTATTATTGTGAGTGGACAGCTTCTTGCAGTTTACATGTCCAATGCGGGCGGAGCTTGGGATAATGCTAAGAAAGCGATTGAAGATGAACCAAGAGACTTAGAGAAAAATACAGGTAAAGGTTCAGAACGTCATATGGCAGGAGTTGTTGGTGACACAGTTGGAGATCCTCTTAAGGATACAGCTGGACCTGCACTCAACCCGATGATTAAGGTTATCAATCTGATCAGCCTTCTTATTGCTCCTCTGTTAGTACAAGCAATGGCGCCTGGATATGGTAGTTTACGTTTAGTGTTAGTTTTTGTTGGTGCTTTTCTCTTCTTAGCCTTCATTTGGGCTTATCGTAGGAGTTCTAGCAAAGCTGCTCTGAGTTTCGATGAACAAATTGAGTGATCAAAATGAAAAGGAAACTTACCTCCTTTTCAATCTTTTTTTTTTTATTATAAATCCAAAAAATCCTACCTTGTTCTAAGAAAATTTTTAATGTCTTTATTTCTATAATTAATATAGAAGAAGAATAAATTTCACAGTAAATCCTTTTAAAAGGAAAATATAAGGAAACTATCTTCTTATATTATTGAAATCTATTTGTATTTTATTTCTGAGTAAAATCCCTTTTGTAGAAACACTCAATAGCTTTGTGAATAAACCCCAGTTTGACTTATTTTTTAGTAAATATGTTACTAGGTATATGGGTAACGGACTGAGGCTCAAGAAAAATGTATTACTTAACTCGAATCCATGAAACGATCCGGGTTCCACCAAACCGATTTGGTGATTCAATAGCAGACGTTATCCTTGAAATTTCCAGAACCAAGAATGAAACTACTATAGGTAGTGACGTCGGAATGGTTGTTGCAGTTTTAGCTATAAATGAGATTTCCCCTGGACGTATCGTCCCTGGTGATGGAGCAACTTTTCATGATGTTGAATATGAAGCTATAACCTTTCGACCCCTTGATGATGAAGTTACTGAAGGTGAAGTCGTCGAGACAACAAAATTTGGATTTTTTATGAGAATGGGTTGCACCGACGCGTTAGCACATATCTCTCAGATTTCAGATGAATATTTCCAGATGTCTTCTCGTTCTTCAGGTGTTTTAGTTGGTAGAGAATCAGGAAAGACTATTCGACCAGGAGATTTAGTCCGTGGTAAGATTATTACGGCAACTGTTGATCATGTTAGCATGAAAATAGCAGTTACTATGAAAAGTGAAGGATTAGGTCTAAAAACCTGGATTGATGAAGCTTTAGCTAAGGGAGGATCCTGATTGGCAAAAATGAAAGCATGTAAAAAGTGTAATAGTATTGTACTTGGAGAAGAGGTTTGTCCAATCTGCAAAACTCATAATCATCTATCGAAGAATTTTTCTGGTATGGTTATAGTTCGTGATATAGAAAATAGTAAAATTGGTCGGAAACTCAACGTAACTCGTTCAGGAAGATACGCTATCAAAGTTCGTTAGGAGTTGCTGCTTTTCTTTGGGATATAAACTTCCAAAAGAACTCAGATCATCATTCCGCGATCCAATTGGAAAATTATTTACAGGAAATTTTGATACTGCTGCAAAAGAGGCAAGTAATTATATTAAAAATTCTAATCCGATTATAACTATGTCTATCGGTGATTTTTGCACCAAAACTTTATTTGATGTAGGATTCTTTTCTGATATTGTAATTTATGATAATAAAACACATAGAACACAGGAAGTTATCCTCAATCTTGATTCTTATCATTATTTTGAGACTTTCAATCCTCCTGAATGGATTTTAATAGAAGGCTGGGACTGTATCAAAACTGCAATAGCTTTTTGTATTGAAAACAATTGCCGCGTACGTGTCCATATAACCGGAGAAGAAGATTTATTAGTCATTCCTGCCATTATCTTACTCCCTCTCGAAAGTATAGTGGTATATGGCCAGCCAAAAATGAATACCGAAGAAGGTATTGTGGTTGCCCCAATCACATCTTCATTAAAAAAACTAGCACAGGATTTATTGGATAAATTCGAATATACTAATGAGTATGAGGAATTAACGAATGGAGATTAATTTAACCGAAGAAAAGTACAACGCATTAATCGGTAGAAAGGAAGTCAACGCCGTCATCAACCACTTAGGAGA
>JAUUVJ010000110.1 GCA_030589605.1 Candidatus Hodarchaeota archaeon
AATACCCTTTTTAATTACTTAAATAATATTGAAGTAGACGTATTTAGAATCATGCAACAATATAGTTTTTAAGGCTTCGGGCGTGTACAATGAAAAAATAGCCTGAGAGAATGTTGTAGAGAAAACACCTTATCGAGGAAGCTACATTGAGCCAAGAAGAAGAGCTTGTTTTTGAGGAGTCCCAACAGGGTATCAAGATAGTTTTTTGGGGTGCAACCATGGCTGGAAAAACTACTGCTTTAAGTTTATTCCATGCTATCAAAAAGAAAGAGGATCCTGAAAGCGTTTATAATTTTTTAAAACTTGAGGACAAAGCTACTGAGCGTACCATTGGTTTTGATCAAGCAACATTTGGATTAGGTTCTGGGTCTGGAAAAGGATTCAAATATCATTTGTTTACTACCCCAGGACAAGATCGGTTCAAATCCATGAGAAAAATCGTCATTAATGGACTTCATGGATTGATTGTTGTGCTAGATTCTGAGAAAGCTCGTTGGCAGGAAAATAAGGATAGTCTTACAGAACTCTTTGACATTTTGGGAGAAAAAATCTACAACCGAGAGGTTAAACTAGCAATTATATTAAATAAAATGGATCTACCTGTAGATACTAGAATTTCAGCTGCTGATGTTGGAAAATTAATGTTAGAGGCTGGTGTATCTGATAAATTAAGAGATACTTTTGCTAGTACATTTGAGGTAAGTTGTTTAGAAGCTCTTACGGCTTTAAAAGAAGCTTGGAGTAAAGGTGAATGGAATCCTAAACAGAGACCACAACCTGTTCAACGGATTATCCAACCGATACAAATGGTAATTCGAGATATCCTTGTATCTCAGTTAAGAAAGGCGTAAAAAAAATGATATTCTTCATGAATCCGTTTTATGATTTTAGTTTTCCTTTTTAAAGTATAGAAATATCTTTATTTTTTGAGTATATCCTTTTTATATTTTGGATAGCAAATCACTAGTAAGTATAAACTCAACACATTGAATTTTTAAACAAATCTGCCCAGAGATTAAAAATCAATATGTTTTTGCCTAGGCAAATGTAATAAGTTTAAATAATTCTTTCAATAAAAAGTTCTTTGGGTTATAAAAATGAAAAAATCACGATTGCAGGAAATACAAGATGGCAAACACAAAATAAATGAAAATGAGCTTCTAAAATTAGATCTCAAACCAAAAAAAATACCTCACTTACCCTGTGGAGAGGAAGCACTTACACCGACAACAGAAGCAGGATGGCAAACCGAAGGGATAATTCGTGCTATCTTATCAAATCTTCATAATGGAAAGGATTGGGAAAAATTATTCATCTATGGTGGAAGTGGAAAAGCAATGCGAAATTGGAAAGCATTTTACGAAACGATCGACTTACTTAAATCATTAAAGTCCAACGAAACTTTGTTTATGCAGTCAGGTGTTCCATACGGAAAAACAATCACACATCCATTTGCTCCCCGGTGTGTGATTACAAATTCAGTGATAGTACCAAACTGGGTCCAATCATTTCAGCAAATGGTTGATGCAGGACTTACAGTTTACGGTCAAATGACTGCAGGGAGCTGGATCTTTATTGGTCTTCAAGGAATTATACAAGGAACCTATGAAACAATTGTAAAGTCTATCGAAGTGGCTAAAACAAAAGATAGATACAAGTCATTATCTGAATTTGAACAACAGCTTATTGTAACAGCAGGATTAGGATTGATGAGTGGTGCCCAACCATTAGCTATCAAAATGGCTGGAAAGGTGGCATTAGTCGCTGAAATCAACCCCGAAAATCTTAATCGAATGTATAACGAAGGTAGAGATAAAGGAACTCCTTACTTAGATATCAAGACATATTCTATTGAAGAAGCAATTCAATCAGCAAAAGAATATGTAGAAAAAAAGGAAGCCATATCAATTGGAATTCTTTGTAATGCCGTTGACCTTTTAGATTTTCTAATAAAAAATAATATTACACCACATATTCTTACAGATCAAACCTCTGCTCATGACATGTTACACGGCTATGTTCCAGCAAACTTAACATATATTGAGGCTATTAACCTCCGACAAACAAATCCTGAAGAGTACAAAAAAAGAGCTTACGAAACCGTAAAACAGCATGTTAAAGCGATGTTAACTTTACAGGAAAGAGGAGCTGAAACGTTTGATTATGGGAATAATATTCGAGCTCACGCGCATGAAGCAGGGTTGAAAGAAGCATTTGACTTTGCTGGTTTTGTACCAAAATATATAAGACCTCTATTTCTTAAAGGAAAAGGTCCATTTCGATGGGCTGCTCTTTCAAATAACCCTGAAGACATTCGTGTTACAGATGAATACGCTAAAAAGCTTTTCCATGATGATCCGATGTTGGTTAATTGGATTGATTTAGCATCAAAGTATATTCCATTTGAAGGGGGATTACCTGCACGAGTATTTTGGGCTGGATTCAAAGGGAGAGCAGCTTTTGGTATGCTTCTAAATAAATTGTATGCAGATGGAATTATCAAAGCTCCTGTAATTATTGGTAGAGATCACCTAGATGGTGGATCAGTAGCAAGTCCTTATCGTGAAACTGAAAATATGAGAGATGGTTCAGATGCAATAGGTGATTATCCTGTTCTAAATTTATTGGGAAACGCGCTAGGAGGAGCAACCTGGGTTAGCTATCATGGAGGCGGTGGTGTTGGAGTAGGTTATTCCCTTCATGCAGGGCAAGTATGCGTTGCTGATGGGACTCAGATATCTCAGGAGAAACTTTTTCGAGTATTGACTTGGGACCCCATGTCTGCAATACTGAGACATGCAGCTGCAGGTTATGAAGAAGCTATTGCCATTGCGAAAGCTAATAGCATAATTGTTCCTGGAAAAACTACTGATATGGAAATGGATTATCAAAGCTTATACTTGGAAATAATAAAATGGGTAAAAGATAAAACTGGGATAGATCTTTATCTTCCTTTAGAAAACATTCAATTAAATATGATATAGCAGTTTTTATGTGATTGGTCATGGAACAAGTATCAGTTGAACTGAATGGTAATTCTACATCAATTGAAGATGTTATTGCGGTCGTACGAGAAAATAGAAAACTAAGCCTCACAAAAGGTTCTAATGAGAGGATCAAAAAATCAGCTGAGATAGTAAAAGACATACTTTCAAAGGAAAGAAAAGTGTACGGAGTAACAACTGGATTTGGATATTTACAAGAAGTATCGATTTCTTCTAATGATGCCGAAACACTTCAAAAGAATCTGATAAAAAGCCATGCGACCGGTGTAGGCTCCAAATTCCCTCAAGAGATCGTACGAGGGATGATGATGTTACAGTTGAATAAATTTGCTGGAGGACACTCTGGGATTCAACCTGAAACGGTGAACCTGCTTTTAAATCTATTAAACAAAAATATTGTTCCTGTTGTACCAACACAGGGAAGTTTAGGGGCAAGCGGAGATTTAGTCCCATTAGCCCATCTATCGTTAGTATTAATTGGCTCTGGGATTGCTGATTTTAATAATGAGAGACTACCTGGGAAAGAAGCACTGAAAAAGGCAGGATTGGAACCTGTAATACTTAAAGCGAAAGAAGGGTTAGCTTTACTTAATGGGACTCAAGCAATGACTGCAATAGCAGCATTAGCAGTGTTTGATGCTGAATATTTGATACGAGTGGCAAATCTGGCGACTGCTTTGAGTATGGAAGTACATAAAGCGAATATTGATTTTCTTCATCCCAAAATACACCAAGCTCGTCCTCATGAAGGACAAATTCAAGTTGCAGAATCAATAAGAGACACCCTGACGGGAAGTAAACAAGTTCGTAAGAATATAGGTGTACAAGATAGCTATTCTCTTCGGTGTGCTCCAGCTGTCCATGGAGCAACATTAGATGCAGTTTCGCATGTTAGAAAAATAGTCAAGATTGAAATAAATTCCTCAACAGATAACCCATTAATATTCTCCCCTGAAGAAGTTTTTAGTGGGGGGAACTTTCATGGACAACCTATTGCATTAGCTATGGATTATTTGGGAATTGCCATTGCAGAGCTTGGGAATATTTCTGAACGTAGAACAGAAAGATTAGTTAACCCTACTTTAAGTGGTTTACCAGCTTTTCTTTCGCCTGAAAGTGGATTAAATTCAGGTTTTATGATTGCTCACTATACAGCAGCTTCTCTAGTATCTGAAAACAAAGGATTAGCTTTTCCTGCATCTGTTGATTCGATACCTGTTTCAGCAAATCAGGAAGATCATGTGAGTATGGGTACTATTGCTGCTAGGCAAGCAAGGAAAATCATTCAAAATGCTGAAAATATTTTAGCAATAGAGCTATTATGCGCATGCCAAGCAATCGATTTAGCAAATATTAAGGAACAGCTAAGTCCAACCTGTTTCAAAATTTACTCATTAATTAGAAATAGAATTCAGGAGTTATTTCAAGATAGGGAACTATCAATCGATATTGAAATATGTGCTGATCTAATTCGAAAAAAATTATTTTGATTTTCTATTTAGATTAATATCATCTACTAGATTCATAGATAAATGATGGGTAGAATCCTAAAAAGGAATAAATTGCCGTACCTTTCCATAATATTGATTCATCAACTTGAAATTTAGGATGATGATGTGGATATATTATTCCCTTTTCCTTATTGAAAGTTCCTAAAGTAATGAACGCTCCTTTTGCTTTTTGAAGGTAGAAAGCAAAATCCTCGCCTACCATAGTTTGTTTCATCTTATCAATTTTCCCTATTGGACTTAAAATTTCTCGAATATTATCTACTACTTCATCATCATTGATTACCGATGGATAAGCCATTGGATCGAACTCTACTTTTCCATCACATCTCCATGCTTTACTATATCCTTCAGTTATTTCCTTAACCCTATTAATGGTATATTTTCGTGTTACTGGATTAAGAGTTCGAAGTGTTCCTTGAAGAATTGCCTGAGAGGATATTATATTACTGGCGTTACTTCCTTCAAACTTAGGTAATGCTAGCAACCGTGGTTCAAATGGATTAATTTCACGGGTAATTATTTTTTGTAAAGCATCATATATTTCAGCTGAAATAGAAATTGGATCAATTGTTTGATGAGGAGATGCTCCATGTCCACCTTTTCCAGTTATAATTATTCGAAATCTATCTGAAGAAGCGAATATTGGACCTTTTCGAAGCCCAATAATTCCAGAAGGCAATTCACCCCAAATATGGATTCCAAAAACAAAATCAATATCATCAAAGGCTCCTTCATCAATAATTTTTTTTGCTCCAGCTCCACCTTCTTCACCAGGTTGAAAAATGAGCTTTAAATTCCCATTGAGTTGATTTTTGTACTTAAATAATAGTTTAGCAGCTCCTAATAGCATTGCGGTATGTGCGTCATGACCACATGCATGCATCTTTCCAGGGTTTTGACTTCGATAAGAAATATCATTTTCCTCATTTACATTTAATGCATCAATGTCTGCACGAAGCGCCGTTGTTTTTCCTTCTATCAGACCAGGAAGAGTAGCTATAATACCAGTTTTTGTTACTCGCTTTGTATCATATCCAATTTTGTTAAGTTCATCTTCAACAAATTTAGCGGTTTCTATTTCCTCAAAAGACGTTTCAGGGAACATATGAATCTTTCGACGTGTATTAATAACATATGATTCAATCTCTTTAGCATCATGTACTATAAAGTGCTTCAATTCATCGTTATTCATTGTTAGTAATCGTCCCAAATCATCTCTGTTTATGGATACCTCATTAATGATATTCTTTTAAAGAAGTTGAATTTTGCTCAGAATGTAAGTAAATTGCATTTTAAAAAAGAGATACGCTTGAAGGAAGAATGAAAAATGAATATTACTGAAGCTGTTAAAACTATTCAAGATGAAAAGGTAAAAGAAATCGCATTACAATTTACTGATTTATTAGGAGTTTTGCATACTCTTTGGGTACCTTCTGGGATGTTTCGACAAGTAGTAAAAGAAGGAATACATACTGATGGATCATCATTAGGAGTTGTTGATGTAAGTAAAAGTGATGTAAAATTATTACCTGATGTAAATAGTCTCGTTGTATTACCGTCTTCTCTTTTTCCTCAAAGAGTCGCAAGAGTAGTGTGCGATCTCTATGAACCTGATTCAGAAATACCGTTTAAGCTAGATCCTAGATATATTCTAAAAAAGATAACCAAAGATATCAAAGAGACATTAGGTCAATCTATCGTTGGTTGTGCTTCTAGTGAAATTGAATTTTTTCTCTTTACTGAAGATGACAATAGTGGTATCAAATTGATTGATGAAGCAGGTTATTTAGCATCACCCCCAGCGGATAAAGGAGCTGAATTGAGGCTTGAAATGGCTGAAGAATTCAGAAAGATGGGTATTGTAATTGAAAAGCATCATCATGAGGTACCTCATGGTAAAAGTGAGTTCAATATACCATATTCAAGCGTAGTTCAAATGGCAGACACGATTTATCTAATAAAATTCATAATAAAGCTCATGGCTTCTCAAAAGAATATCATCGCTTCTTTTATGCCCAAACCATTCCATGGAGAGTATGGAGCAGGTTTACATACTCATCTAAATCTACGAGATGATGATAAAAACCAAAATATCTTTGCTGATCCAAAGGAAAATACCATCTTAAGTGAGATAGCAATGAAGTTCATGGCTGGTATACTCACTCATGCAAAAGCATTAGCCTGTATAACTAATCCATCTGTTAATTCATACAAAAGATTGGTTCCAGGTTGGGAAGCACCAGTCTATATTTCCTGGGCACACTATAATCGTTCATCTCTCATTAGAATTCCTCCGGGTAATAAAAAAGCAGCACGTTTAGAATACAGACCGACCGATGGTTCGTGTAATTTCTATTTAGCTTATGCAGGTCTTATTTCTGCAGGATTGGACGGAATTCAGAAGAATATGACTCCTCCAGAACCAGTAGAAGAGAATATCTATGCAATGACTGAAAAAGAAAGGATAAGACGAGGTATTGAGGTACTTCCCGCTAATCTCGGAGAAGCAATAAAAGAACTTAGTAATAACGTTTATATTAAAGATGCTTTAGGATCTGCCTTCCATGAGAAATATCTTGCACTTAAGAACAAAGAATGGAAAGATTTTAGCGTTTACGTGCACGAGTGGGAAAGAAAAAAGTATCTAGATGTTTAATCTTTTGATACATTCAAGTCTAAAAGGTGAAGTAAAATTGGAAATCGAAGCTGATTTTGTAATAATAAATGCAAATGAACTTGTAACACTAAAAGGATCAAGTGAAAAACCTAGAATAAAAGATGAAATGAAAAATCTCAGCATAATAAAAAATGGAGCTGTTGCTGCAAAAGATGGGAAAATTGTTGCAATAGGGGAGACAAGTGAGGTATTAGCAAAACTTAAGAAGAATTTTGAGGTTATTGATGCTTCAGGAAAACTCGTTACACCAGGTTTGATCGATCCTCATGTACATTTGATATTTTCAGGTTTTCGTGAAGATGAACTTGAAAAGATGGCTGTTGAAGGTGTTACATATCTTGAAATTAAATCACAAGGTGGAGGAATGCCATTAACACTGAAAAAGACGGCAGAAACTAGTACAAAAGATCAACTTGAAATCACAACACAAATTTTAGATAAAATGCTTATCTGTGGTACTACAACAATAGAAGCTAAGAGTGGGTATGAGATGACATATGAAGGGGAGATAAGACAATTAGAGATTATTAAAATCCTTAATAATACCCATCCTATTGATCTTATATCAACATTTTGTGCTCAAGGAATACCACCAGAATACGAATCAAAAGTGGATGAATTAACAGACGAAATTGTTGAAAAATGGATTCCAGAAATAGCGAGAAGAAATCTCGCTGAATATGCCGATGTTTTTTGTGAAAAAGGCTATTTTAATGTTGAACAAACAAGAAGAATTTTGATTGCTGGAAGAAAACATGGAATGAAATTACGTAACCACTGTGATTGGCTTGTCCATAGTGGAGGTACTAGATTAGTAGCTGAATTAGGAGATGTAGTTTCAGCGGATCATCTTATTTTTACTCCTATGGAAGAAGTTGAAGCTTTAAAGGAACAAGGTACTGTGATAGTGTTTTTACCTACTTCTCCTTTTTGTTATGTAGGAACTTATGCAGATGCTCGTGGAATTATTGATAGAGGATTACCTGTAGCTCTTGCAACAGACGTTAGTGCAGCAAACCTTTGTGAATCAATGCAGATGATGATGACATTAGCTGTACTTCGTATGAAGTTGACCTCAGCTGAGGCCCTTACTGCAACTACTATTAATGCAGCCCATTCAATAAACCGAGGTCATGAAATTGGTTCTCTAGAGGTAGGAAAGAAAGCTGATATTATTATTTTTGATGCACCAAACCATAGGTTTTTCCCTTATAATTATGGTATAAATTTAGCAGAAAAAGTCTTTAAGAATGGTAAACTTGTTGCCGAATCTGGTAGAATAGTAAAATAACTTTGAATGGTTGATAAGGGTCCTTTTTCTTTGAAGTTATTTTCCCTCTATCTTTTGAATTCTATGAATTCCTGAACTTGAGAGGAAGTTACAATCAGAAACTTTTTTTATGTGGGAAATATTAAATCTTTTCAAATAAAAATATATAATACGAATAAACAAATTTTATCTGCTTATTGAGTCAATGGATGAATGGTTGGTAACCAATATGTCTATTATTACTAAACACTTGGGAAAATGGTTGAAAAAACCAGCTGAGCCATCGGAAAAGGAAATGATTGTGAACTTCATTCAAGATCTTGAAGATGTCTTAGAATCAATGGAGAGCATGACCGAAGATATATCCCATGGATATTCTGACCAAATTTTAAACAAACGAAATTTAGCTTCAAAACTTACAGCGTCTCTACCCAAATTCATTCAACCTAGTCGTATTCGTCAACAGAATGAAAAATTAAATGAAATACAAGAAGCAAAAAGGAAAATGCACCTGTTAAAAAATACATTAGGAAATATTGGTCAATCAATTGAATCAATGGATATTCGTGCAACACCAATAGCAAATGATGAAGTGGGAAACCGTATTTACGAAATAGCATATCCAGGAGAATTAGTGACATCACAAAATGTTGGAACTTTAGAAGAACGCCTTAAAATTCTTGAAAATTCTTTTCTAACCTCAATGGATCAAATGAACGTTCAAATGACAAACATTTCTGAAAATTTGACAACTTTAACACAAAGACTCAATGAACAAGGGGTAAAACTAGATAATATTGATGAAAAAATAACTGAAGTTGATACAAAACTACAAAAAGTTCAATCAACACTTGGGAAAATATCACGAAAGTTAACCCAAAACCGTACACTTTTAGCCCTTTTAGCAGGATCGGTAATCGCTTTAATTGTGGTGATAGTCATACTCTAGTTATCTTTATTTAAGTATAGGTAGAAGCATCAATAAATTGGTAAATAATCTTGAGAATAAAAGCTGAACAATAAGATTTCGATCTTAAGTGATCTTATTTTGGAAAGAATATTAGAAAAAAAATATAAAGTAATAACTTTAAAATGTAGATGATAGTTGAAGAGTGAATAGAAAGTCATGCGGAACTAGGTGAAAACTGTATGCAACAAAGAGACGAAATACATAAGAACTTAACTCGATTGCTAAAAAGTGATATGTCAATAAAAGTTACTTTGTTGGGCGATAGAACTGGTTTAACAATAGCTAGAGCGTCCAGATTACTAGTATCTGAAACAATGGGAGCTTTTGATCTCGAAAGCATTGGAGCAATAGCATCTGCTGTATTTTGTGGAGCTGCAGAACAAGGTAGTGCTTTAACTCTTGGAGCCTTGGGAGTTATGCTAGCAGAATTCACTGATGGCAAAATTTTAACTGGAGCAGTAGGTGAGCGAGGAGTTTTAGTTGTTGTAGCTGAATCAGATGCTCAACTCGGATTGATTCGTGTAAAAATGAAGGAATATTCAGAAAAACTATCTTCTCACATGGATAAGATTACAGAACCATCAGCAATTAAAGTTAAAAAACCTGAATCAGAATCTATCATGGCCGCATTGAAAGAATTAGAAAACTTTTAGCTTCCTCTATTATCAATCTCTTCTTCTGAGTTATAGTTAGGTATATCTATACCCAAATGCATATATTTGATATTAATTCATTTTAATAAAGGTGTTTTCAATGTCTTATTCTCAGTTATATGATATTATCCTTAAATTGACAGATGAAACAACAGTAAAAGTACTGAATGTGCTTCTCGAGGAGAAAGAAATAATAGACGAAGAAATTGTCAATAATCTTAATGAAGAGATTGAAAACTCAGATGAATTCAAAGACGCAGATGAGGATGTAGAAATTCCTCGTATTCCCCTTAAGATGGTAAGAAAATCATTGTATAAACTAAATGAGCGCTCATTAGCAAGATATCGTAGAGTTAGAGATAAAGAAACTGGCTATTTTGTGTATTATTGGAGCCCTATATATGAACGAATTCGTGATCTAGTTATAAGCCGACGGAAATTGTCTTTGAAAAGATTGAATCAACGACTAGATTATGAAGAAAGAAATCT
>JAUUVJ010000023.1 GCA_030589605.1 Candidatus Hodarchaeota archaeon
ACTTCTCAGACTGGGACGGTGTCCACATTTAATTCAGTCAGGTAGGTTTTCATCATTGAAGCTGGATTCCCTATTGATAGAAAGGTTATTTTTAAGGGTATGATATCGATTAATGTGTTTTGAGTTCAAGAGAAGTTCTTTTGCCTTTTTAATTGAACCAGTAACAGTTTCAGAATATATAAACAAAGGTATATTCTTTTGATAATGAATGAAACATAATGAGGCCTTAACTCGATGTACATATCGATGTGATGACCTAAATATACCCCCTTGATTTTTTTGATCAAAAAATGAAAGAAATAACCCAACCTCAGCAGCACCTAAATTGCCAAATAGATGTTTAACTGCATTCGCAACAATGAACCAAATCTCTTTTTCATGGAATTCGGTCGGACTAATAATTCGAATATTGATATATCGGACTCGTTCATCCATTGTTGACTATTCCTCCTCTTCCTGGTTAATTCTATCTTTTGATTGATTATCAATTTTATATATCCCAGGTGAGATATAATTTGATGTAATTTTGAGAAGATTTTGTTCAAATAATTGTTGAGGTATCTTACTTAGAGAGTCGAGAGGTATAGTTAGCTTTTCTAATAGTATTTGGCCAAGGGATACTAATTCACGTGGAGATCGCATTTGGGTTACCATTGAACTTCCTGAGTTAAAAAGAATCGGAACATTCTTTTTTTGAGCAATTTCCAACGCTGAACGTATTTGTCTTAAAGCTGCTATTTGTTGTCGTTCAGGTAAGCAGTATAATTCGGAAAGGGGAACTTCCAAAATTTTTCCAAATTTGAGCATTAATTTTGCAATAGATCGTGTGAATAATTTGCCTATTTGGAATATTGGAAATTTGAGAATATCCACACGGTTATCTTGAGCCGCCCAAGCAGTAATTTCGGGAATTAAACATTTAACAGCAATAATCGGAACATTTCTTCTTTGATGGCGTAAAAATGATATTATTTGGTCCCTTGTTTCATTATTTGCTCCAATATCTGCTCTCTCATGAATTTGTAACAATGTGTTTTTTTTATGATTATTGATCCTTTTTTTCATTCCTTTTGATGGATTACTGATCCAAAGGTCTGAGAAGCCTAATTGATTAGCAATGAGAATGCATGATTCTAACTGTGTTTCAGATTTGATATTAATTGAATCAACAAACTCACGGGGCATTAATTTCACAACATTAACATTACTTATTCTCTATAAATAAATCGTTTTTGATATATTCTAATAAATCTTAATTATACTTTTGTTTAAGATCTAAAGGTCTACCAAAGATAACAGAATAATGAGGAAGATAAAATCCAGTAAAAGAACTCTATCGCTTTAAAAAATTGAAGAAAAAAATAGATTGGATTAAAAAACCTATTCATATTATCGATCATAGGAAGGACGGAGATGTTCTGCGCCTTTACCTTTACGTCTTAACCCACGACTTTTAAGACCTGCAGATGTTTTTCCACGATAAACTCGCCCTCTACTACTTGGTTTACTAATCCAGTTGATTTTAGGGTCAGATAGAATCTCAGAAGCAAAAGGATCAACTAAAATCACTTCAAACCATCTGTGTAACCCATCGTTCAAAACAGGATAACTATTAAGAACTTCAAGGTTTTTAAAGCGCCGTGCACATCTTTCTTCTGCAATCCATTGTCTAGATTTCTTCGGTGTTATTCTTCGTACACCCATCCTCTTTGATCTTCTACCACTAGTAGGTCGTGATTTACGACGACCACCGCGTGGAACACGTACTCTTGCTAGGATGAAACCTTTTTTGCGTTTATATCCAAGTGCTCGTGCTCTGTCTATCCTAGTAGGATATTCAATTCTATTAACACTTGGTTCCCGTCGCCACTTAATTAGCCGTGAAACTCGTAATTTTCGAAATTCAGAATTTCTTTCTTTCCAGAACTTTGATACGTACTTGTATGCACTCATTGTAATTATTACCTCCTATAGGTTCTGCAGAAGTCTGATTGTAATTGCTTCAGCAACATTCCAAGACGGAGATACCTATAGAGAGACTTTTATTGAATCGTTTTAAATTCTTGCAAAAATCCATCTGCGAACCTCTATCAATACTGTTTATTGAACGTTCTATTCAATTTTACCAAATTCTCGTAAGTGAAACAGTAAAGTCTTACAATGAATCTACAAATAATTGCACTACACATAACCTTAAAGGTTATTTGAAGTCGGTCTTATCATGAAGCGGTTTCTTGTCTAGAATGACTAGGAAAATAATATTAAACAATAGAAGGAATCATAATGAAAATTTTGGTTGCAGATTCTATTGCTATTTCTGCAATTGAATCCTTGAAGAATGAATTTGAAGTTGTTGTTCATCATTACTCTCCAGATGAGTTATTAAATGAAATAGCTAATTTTCACGCTGTTATTGTACGAAGTGCCACGAAAATTCCTCGGGAAGTAATTAAAAAAGGATCACAATTAAAAGTAATTGGGAGAGCTGGAGTTGGAGTAGATAATATAGATGTAAAAGCAGCATCTGAAAAAGGTATTTTTGTAGTTAACTCACCTAGAGCATCATCTATATCAGTTGCAGAGATGGCTTTCGCTTTCATGCTAAGTTTAAGTCGAAAAATTGTCCACGCCTCAAATAAAACAAAGAATGGAGAATGGCCGAAAAAACAGTTAAAGGGAACAGAATTATTTGGAAAAACACTTGGATTTGTAGGTTGTGGTAGAATCGGGGCTGAGGTAGTTATACGAGCTCATGCTTTCGGAATGAAATGTATAGTTTATGATCCTTATCTCCCATCTGAAGTTTTCAAAAAGATGGGAGTAGAACAAGTTAAAGATCTTAACTACCTTTTCAAAGAATCAGATTATATTACTATTCATGCTTTACTCACAGATGAAACACGGGGTATGATCGGTAAAAAAGAAATGGAAATGATGAAGTCTACAGCTTATATTGTTAATTGTGCAAGAGGTGGAATCATAGATGAGGATGCTTTGTATGAAGCATTGAAGAAAGGAGAAATAGCTGGTGCTGGGTTAGATGTGTTTGCAGTTGAACCTGCAAAACAGAATAAATTATTTGAACTTGAAAACCTGTATGTTTCACCTCACATTGGTGCTTCTACAAAAGAAGCACAAGAACGAGCAGGGATGATAACAGCAGAACAAGTTACCCTCGTTTTAAATGGAAAGAATCCTCAATTCTGTGTAAATGCAAAAGATATCAAGTAAAATTGAAGAATACAGTTGAAAAGCAATGTCAAAAGTTCCATCTTCAGATAATTCCAAATTACCAAAGAAAAGGAGAAAAATCCCAAAAACGTTATCAGTAGATCAGAATATAACATTGGATGAGATTCGAGAAAAGTTTCCAAATTTATATTCAGAATTAACTGAAAAGAATATGAGCATTGGAATAGATAAAGTCGAAAAAGATTTGATTACATCTACATTACGAGAAGATGATCAACAGGATCAAAATCCATTCAGTAGATATGATCCTGATGTGTTCGATTTTCTAACCAAAGCAAAAACTGACAAAGAAGGATTAAAAGTCATAGATTTTCTAGAAAAACAAAAACAAATTTCCTCAAACACTGCTGAAGAGCTAAAAGGTAAAATAAAGAATGAAGGAATCCGTTCATTTGGCCCTTTACGATCTATAAATTACTATTATAGAAAAGCAGCAGAAATAAGCAGTAAAAAAACGATTCGTAAGAGATATCCCTCTTTAAAAGATGATCAGACTTAGAAATTCTATTGAAATTTATTTGCTACTAAAAAACCTTTGAAGAAAACTATACCGCAGCAACAATTCGTACTATATCTCCAAATTTAAGTTCGTGTTTATCTGCGATCTTTCTGTTATTTCTAGCATCAATACCGTGAATAAAATTTTTCAATAAATCTTGATGGATAATTCCTGCGAATTCTTTAATTGTTGTACCTTCTTTAACTAAAAATACGTCAGGAAGTACTTTTCCATCATTATCACTGAAATGAGTCACATCTGCAACAGGATAGATAGGAATTAAATGAATTACATCAAATACAGCTTTATTCAGTGTGTCAAAAATGCCTGTTGTTTTATATGGTTCAAGAATCTCTGTTTTTATTTTTTTAAGAATTTCTTCTTCTTTAGGCAAAATATCACTTTTTGAATCCAATTTTCCACTTTCAGAAGTATAGTTAATCTTACCTTGATTTACTAGATTGCTAAGAACAATATCAGTTAAGGCAGATGTAGGAATAATAGTGTCTCCTAGTTCTTTTTTGATTCGTTCAAAATTATCTTTGGATGTAGGCCGATCGATCTTATTTGCAGCAATAATTATTGGTTTTCCAATTTTTTGAGCATTGATACACAAGTTAAGAATATCTTCTTCAGTCCATTCAGCAGCATTTGACGGATCTAGTTCAGCTTTCTTTATAGCTTCATAAATGTGACTTTTAGTTATTTTTAAACCAGTAAATTTTTCGGTTACAAAATCTAGAATATTTCCTTTTTCAGTTTTTATTTTACGAGTGGCACGTCCCCAATCCTTAATAAGAATGCCACGCATCCAAGCAGCAATTTCATACTCAAGAAAATGAATATCCTTCATTGGGTCATGAGAACCTGGATCAACTGTTTCTCCCTCTTCATTTAATGAACCTGAGATATCTACTACATGAATAAGGATATCAGCTTGAGTTAAATCGGATAAAAATTGATTTCCCATTCCTTTTCCCTCATACGCACCAGGTACCAATCCAGCAACATCAATAACCTTTACAGGGATTTTTCGAACATTATCGATACATTCTGAGTTATTTGGATTACAAGTAACATTCAGTTCCTGACATGCACAAGGGATAGTTACAAATCCAACTCCTTGATTTGGTTGAATTGTTGTGAACGGATAATCAGCTGTTTTTGCTGAAGTCCCACATAAAGCGTTTAAAAATGTTGTTTTACCTGAAGAGGGTTTTCCAACAATACCTACAAGTACACCCATCTTTATTTCTTCCTTTTATCAAAATTATAGGAAAAAATGTCTTTTTATAACAGTTATTCTTTGCAAAAATCGCGATGTAAGTATATCAAAGTTTTTATCCTCAATATACAGATGAATAATTGTTATGAATAAAATCGATTTTCCATCGGAATTGTCTATATTCCAAAATCGAATCCCTAAAGAATATTTGGCAAAATTTGAAACTGAATTCGTAGCTAATCGTAAATCAGGCCAAATTCCATCAATGGATGAATGGTTTAATCTTGTAAAAACGGTTATCAATGAAGAAAAAGAAATTCCTCTGGAAATTTGGGCATTATGTTCAAAAATAGCTTGGATCATTACTGATGTATCTTTTTTTATTGAACATATTGACTTGGTAGAGAAGTTTCGCCAAACCCCTCTAAATTTAGGGTATTTTGCTCTTGGAATTGTAGAATTTATTGATTTTTCTCACGGTTTTAAATTATTAAAAGAAGCATTCCTACTAGCTGAATCTTTAAAGGATTGGGAGGCTTTACTTGATCTTGCTACTCCCTACACATTGATATTAAATAATTCACATAGCAAGAATATGATTAAAGATGTTTTAATAAAAGTTCAAAAAGTACATAGCGAAAAATTAGATTCTGATCCCAAGTTTAATCACTTAATTGCGATTATCAATATTTTTGCTCATGAAAAAGGAAAATTGCAAAATGAGGACGATATCAAAGAGGTACATAAGATAATCAAAGATTCAAATCACCATCTTCATTCAGCTTTAGCTTTAGCATACTTAGCTGGTTTTTACAAAGATGAAAAAAGTGATAAGTACCGAAAAGAGATATTTAAGGAACTTGAGTTGATCAATGCCAGAATGCGGCTAATAATTGCTTTCGCAAATGCTGCATATCATTACGTTTCAAAAGGGGATTGCAGTGGAGCCTCTAATCATTCTGCGAAAGCACTTGAAATTGCAAAAGAGATAACCAAAGCAGAAGATCATGGGTATGGAATATATATTTATCCATTATTCCAAAAAGCTTGGCTTTTGGTTGAATTTGGACAGATAGAGGAAGCCCAAGAAATCTTACAAACAACAAACAGATATGC
This sequence comes from Candidatus Hodarchaeota archaeon, assembly GCA_030589605.1. Taxonomy (GTDB): domain Archaea; phylum Asgardarchaeota; class Heimdallarchaeia; order Hodarchaeales; family Hodarchaeaceae; genus Hodarchaeum. The sequence continues at coordinate 6,093 of JAUUVJ010000023.1, forward strand.
TGATTTATATAAGAGTCCTCATTATCAAGCAGAGGTAAAACTCGGATTAGCTTACGTTTTTTTCCTCCAAAATAACCCTTCAAACGCTTTTAAACACGCGAAAGAATCTATAAATATTGTTCAAACCATAGATAACCCTTATGTTCAAAATCATTATTATCTAGAATATATTGATCTTTTAATTGATTTAAAGGAATTAGAAGAAATTCCTGAAATTCTAGAAAAAATAGATATCAAAGAATTGAAAGGATGTACTAATTCTCAGTACAATTATATCTTAGGAAAATACGAACTAAGCCGATACAATGTTGGAATGGCAAAGAAACATCTTGAAGACGCATTAAACAATCGTGATGACTGTGAGAAATTGAGTGCTAATATTAGTTTTACAATGGCCGAATCATTTATTCATGAATATAGAATTTCGGAGGATTCAAGTCTATTAGAAAAAGCCCAAGAAACGATAACTAAGGGATTGGATGTCGTTTTTGATAAACCAAACCGTACAAAGGGAAAATTTCTCTCTGCAATACTTTTATGTGCACAAGAAAATTATGATGAAGCAGAAGAGGTACTTGAAGAATTAACAGATAGATCAAATGAAATTCCCAGATATCGAACTATGGCCGAAAAATTACTTGATGCAATACGTGATACTCGCGTAGGAAATACCCCAGTTTCTCCAATATCTAATGTTAGAGATGTTCTTAGGTATTTAAGAGATGCGAAGACACTTATTGAGCTGAATCCGAGATAATCTCTAATTTAAACGCAATAGTTATTCCTATAATAATCGTGAGGATCTTGTTCAAGAACTCTCTTCCAATCCTGATATGATCCTCCTTTTTCGGCAACCTTGATCATTTTTGGTACCAATTCAACTCCCCCTAAGGATAAAATTGCTTGTATTGCCGCCCAACGGGTTGGAAATGATTTAAATTTTCCTTTCGATTTTAAATTACGTTTCAAGTAATCCAGCTCTTTGTCAATTACTTGATAATCAGTACATTGCTTTCTGAATTTTGTTTTTCGCTTTGGTACAAGTGGATTAACTGAAAAATTGAATTTCATATCTGGATAGGATTCTTTGATATTAAATACTAATTTTTTTATTTCATTAGCTTCTTTAGCTGGATCAGAAGTCAATCCCAATATAAAATAAAGTTTTAACTGCTTTATGGAGTATTTCTGAGCTTTTTGAACAAAGTTGTGAATATCAGTATTCCTGATTTTTTTTCCTATTTTTTCACGAATATCGTCTGATCCGCTTTCAGGAGCAATACTAAGATTATTTTGACCAGTTTTCTTTAAAATTTCAAGAATATCTTCCCCTGAGTCGATTCTAATACTGGGGAGAACAAATTTCAGTTTTTTCTCTTGGATGTAATTTATTATTTCTTTGATCTGACTATGATCAGCTGTACTAGATCCAATCAAAGTTATAAAATCTGTTTGAGTATTTTTGGGGCCAAGATCAATTAGGGATTGTAAACACTGAAAAGATCTCTCACGATGAGGTCTGAATATCTTACCAATAAGACAAAAGTGACACCCATGAGCACATCCTCTAGAAACTTGTAGAAAGTAACCATTCAATGCTAGATTTTTTGTGTTTCGTTTATTTACTGGACGAACCTGCGCTATAGGATAATTTACATCATTTAAATTCTGTGTGATTACAGCTTCCATATTCTTATTATGTTCTTGTGCTGGATAAAAACCTGGTATAGATAAAATTATTTCTGAGATGTTCTGATGTTTATTTGAAATGATTGAGTTTAGAAATTCATCTGAAATTGACTCTAATTCTCCCATGAAAAAAACATCGAAAATCTCTGATAATGGTTCAGGATTTGCTGTAATACAAGGGCCGCCTGCTATTAGTAAGGGATGATTTTGGTTTCGATTTTTCGCATGAATGGGTATATTAGAAAGCTGTATCATTCTAATAGCATTGATGTAATCAAGTTCAAATTGAAAAGAAAAAGCTAAAATGTCAAATTGTTGTAAATTCTTTCCTGTTTCAATAGATCTTCGAGGATAAGGTAGATCCTGTGAGAAAAATACCCTTTCAGTGTATATATTAGGATGTTGGTTGAGTAAATGATAAAGCAATTTTATTGAGAGTCCTGACATACCGACTAAGTAGGAATTTGGATAAATTAATCCTACTCGCCAATGAATATCCCGATTTGATTTTAATACAACATTGATTTCTTTAAAGCGTTTTATTTTCATATCTCAAATCATAACTCATTGGTTTGGTCTTTGAATTATACCTTGATTCGGATCATAATATAATAGCGTGTTAGATGGAACATTTTTGTGAACTAGAGTATGAGCACCAATACGAGAATTTTCACCAATAAGAATACCAGGCATAATGGAAACATTAATACCTATACCTACATTTTCTCCCATAATTACACCAATCTTTCTTCGACCTGTCAATAATCTTTCACCTTTTATGGTCATCGTGATTTCTTTCTTATCTAGTTTCAAGTTTGCTACTTTAGTTCCAGCACCAAAATTACAGTTTTTTCCAACAATTGAATCACCAATAAATGAAAGATGAGCTATAGCTGTGTGATCGAGTATTATACTATTTTTTAGTTCAACAGCATTACCTATACGAACATTCTTTCCTAAATATGTTCCAGGTCGAATGAAACAGTTTGGTCCGACAACTACATTTTCATCAATGACTACTGGACCTTGAATGAATGTACCTGGGTGTAAAGTGGCGTTTGCAGAAATTTTTACTGGTCCTTCAATTGTTACTCCTGGTGGAGGAGAGTATTTTTCTAATATTGTCAAATTGTTCATAGCGATTTCATTTGCATTAATTAGATCCCAAGGATAACCTGTGTCAATCCAATAATCTTCAATTGAGTGAATTAACAATCTAGATCCATTTTTAATTAGTTGATTTATACTTTCTGTAACTTCAATTTCTCCCCGAGCTGATTCACAGGTGGAGGATAAAATACCAAATACAGCTGAAGGTAACATCATAATTCCTGCGTTAATATGATTACTTGGTGGATTGGGGTCTTTTTCCAAGATATTTACTAATTCATTATTTTCAATTTGTAAGCAGCCATATTTTTCTGGATGATCTACTTTCTTTGCTGCAAAAATACCCTTTAAGTTTGTTAATGATTTTCCTTTCTTTAAGATGCTTTCAATTGTCTGGGAGCTAGTAAAAATATCACCATACATCATAAAAAAATGACTAGATTCAATATAGTCTTTACACATGTTTAAAGCATGGCCAGTACCACGCTGTTCATTTTGTATAACCCAAGAAATCTTAAATGGATAGTTTAATTTCTCTATTTCGTTTTTTATCTGGTTGCCTTTATGTCCAATAACAATAATCACATGGTTTACATATTCGCTTAGAGAATCTAAGGTATAAGATAATAGAGGCCGTCCTGCGATAGGGAACAAAGGTTTAGGGAATGTTGTAGTCAAAGGATGAAGTCGAGTCCCCTTACCAGCAGTTAGAATTATTGCATCCATATTTATCTATTCAGAAGTAAGGATTACAAAAATCTTTAGTTAACAATTGACTTAATTAATAATTTAATTGATATAAATCATTCTTGAAGAGGTAAAAATGACTTAGAAACTGCTTTTTAATGCATTATAACAATGTACATAATACAACTGCGTCACCTTCAATTTTAAACATTATTGTTTTTTGTTTGTACCTTTATCACTGAAACATTATTTTTCTAACTTGAATTTTAACTTTAAAACTTCCAAAAAACTGAATTAATTGAAGGAGAAATGATTTAAAATCTGAAGGAGGATAATAATTTATATATAAGTTTCTGTGAGTTTGTGTAGGAATAAAAATCATTTGAAAAACAAATGGAAAAGTTTTTTATTGAATATGGAATATAATTACATGCCTCAAATACGGTGTTTTATCGCCATAAGAGTAGCAGTTTTAAACTGCTCAAATTAAGCCATACTTTCAATTCTTACTCTATTTTTGGCTAAAACAAAAGGAGACATTGAGATTTTGAACAACACCGAGTTTCGTGCATCTACTTCTATATCTTCCGAAATAAATCGTTTAGTACGCGGAATAGAAAGTCATCGTGCGGAAGTTTCTGGTTTTTATGAGGAATTACGCACACTTGCTTCCAACCTGAAGAGCTCTGTTAAAGGAGCTGCTGGTATGGATGAGAAAAAACGTCGATTCAAGCGAATAGGCGTTTTACTTGATGAACTCAGAGAAGAATATTGGAATTTGAATGATTTGCTGTTAGAATTAATTGGTTTTGAAGTTTTGGAATCTTCTTTACATGAGAAAGGAACTGAACTTTCTAATGATCTTGTTGGGATTTTAAAACAATTAGAACCTTCTGTACGCAATGCCTCGAAAGCATTACATGATGAAGATCTTGGATCTGCAGGATCGAATCTAAATTCTATTATCGAAGATTCAAAATTCTATGAACTGAATGAGGTTTTAATTAAGCTTGTATCTGAAATTGATCATTCTTATGATAAGTTAAAACAATTGAAGCAAAAAAGGATTTTATAAAATATTTTGGAAAAAGAAACCAAAACATACCCCACTATTCTTTTTCTTAAGTTATTCTAAAGTGATTACTCTATTACAGGTTCTCCACATTTTGGACAAGAAAAAGCTCCTGGTGGAATACTGGTTTTACACCGATTACAGGTCCACATTTCTTTGGATTTGGAATCATGCCAGATTTTCCTCGTACGAACATTCTGAGGTGGTGTGTATTTAACTCTAGTAGCGTTACCAGTAGCAAAAGCCGCTAGACATGTGATAAACAGGCATGCCATTGTTCCTAAACCGAATTCTACTATAGCTTGTCCTTCTAATGAGCTTAAATTAAACAAAGCAAGAAACCCAGCTCCTAGTGTTATCCCAAAAAAACCTGCAAAAAGACCCAAACCACCACTCTTAGCACGAACTCCTGCAACCAATCCTGATATACCCCAAGCTATTAAAGCAGCCCAAAAAGAAGCTAATGAGTCAGCTTTCAAGAACATACTTCTAAACATTGAGTTAAAAATACCGTTTAATTCAAAACTAGTGATAGAATTTATTGCATTTGTGGGGTCAAATATTAGCTGTGATAGTTCAAGCGCAGTTAAACCAACACTAAAGACTAATATTGTATTTATTAGAGGATTAGTTGTTTTTGCTGGAGTCCTATTTGCATTCATGAGAAATCTTCCTTATTCTATTTCCTTCATCCTGTTAACGATCTTATAAGATTAAACACTTGATTATTAATAAATATAAGGATAAACTTGTTAGTCAAGAGTATTAAAGATTGGTTTAAATAATTAGAAAGAACTTAACAATAAACAATATGATGTTATATTATATAGAAAATAATCAAAAATATTAAATTAATATAATAAAGTTTATTAAAGCTTAAACAAACTCATTATCAAATGAAAGCAAAAGAAGTTCTGGCATTGCTAAGAATATCAAGGGTGACCCTCTCGAAGTATGTGAAAGAAGGAACGATTAAAGTAACTACTCTACCAAATGGAAGGTATGATTATAATGAAAGATCAGTTTATGATTTTTTAAACAAAGATTTACCGCGAAAAACGGTAGCTTATGCTAGAGTGTCAACAAAAAAACAAGCAAAAGATCTAGAGAATCAGATCCAATTCATTAAGAACTATTGCTTTCAAAATGGAATAGTATTAAATGCTATCTATGAGGATATTGCCTCAGGCATGCAATTCAAACGAAAGAAGTTAAGGAGCTTATTAAAAGAGTTGATGAACTATAAAATAGAAAAAATAATCATCTCACATAAAGATAGACTGAGCAGAGTTGGATTCAAGCTGTTTAATGACTTATTTCAAGAATTTGGGACAGAAGTAGTTATTATCAATGACCTAGAATCGGTATCTACCGAACAGGAAATCTTTCAGGAAATTATTTCATTATTGCATTGTTATACTATGTCAATGTACTCAAAAAGAAGAAAACAATTTACACAGAAAAAAATTAAGGAATTTAAAGATGAGATTAACCTATAAATTTCGCTATTATCCAATATCAGACCATTTAAAGCAGCTGTGCTATATTTCTAAGAGTCTCTACAATCAAGCGAATTATTTGGTCATTCAAGAGTTAGAACAAACGAATAAATGGTTACGATACTTGGAGCTGAATCAGCAGCTTAACAATTCTTCAATTAATTATCGGTTATTAAAAGCACAGACATCTCAGCAAATCTTGAAAGTTGTCGATAAGAATTGGAGCTCATTTTTTAAGGCGATAAAAGACTGGAAGCACAATCCTGTCAAATATCGTGGTAAACCTAATCCTCCACGCTATAAACCAAAAACTAACGAATCACTATATACTCGTTAGAAAACTACGATTTGAGAACTTAGGATGAGCTAAAAAAGGAGTCGTACAGAATATATGAAAAAGATGGCTAGCTTAGATATTTATGCTATCACAAAGGAGCTCCAAGGCCTAATTGGTTATCGTGTGGATAATATTTATCGTGATTTAGATGATAGGTTTTTTCTTTTCAAACTCAAAGGAAAAGGTGAATATAAGAATCCATTTCTATTAATTGAACCAGGGGTACGAACTCATCTATCTGAATTCAAACATCCTGTTCCTGAGCGACCCTCTGACAAAATTATGTCATTAAGAGGCCATCTCAAAGGTTCTGATATTATAAGTATTAATCAGGTAGAATTTGATCGTATAATAGAGATACAAATGAGAGGAAAACAGGAATATCGTGTTATTATTGAATTGTTTGGTAATCGTCCAAATTTTGTTGTTGTTGGAAATAAGAATCGTGTGATCTCAGCACTTTGGTACAGAAAAATGCGAGATCGTGACCTATTACCAGGTAAGGAGTTTAATTTGCCACCAAAACGTGGAAAATCTGTTCTCAATATGAATTTCGAAGAAATTTCTAATTTAATAACTACAGAAGATGTTTTAGAACAAGAAATTGTCCGAATATTAGCTCAAAGAGCTGGAGGAGGTGGGGAATTAATGGAAGAACTCTTAGCACGAGCAGGGATTGCGAAAGAAACCATAATATCAGAAATATCGAAATCACAAATCGATGATCTTGTTCAGTCAATTCAAGAAATTAAAACTAATTTAAAAGAATTGAACCCCTATGTTATATTAGATCCTAATAATAGACCTTTATCAGTTCATCCAATTGTTATGAAGTCAAAAACGGGAGAGAGAAAAGAATTCGATAGTTTTTCTGCAGCATTAGACTTCTATTATACAGAAACAACGCCAAAAACTCCTAAAAAAACACAAAAACAGGACAAAAAGAAAAAAAAGGTAGGAAATGTTATAAAGGCTCAAAAAAAAGCCATTAAAGATTTTGAAAAAAAGAAAATCCAATATAAAGAGATTGGGGACTCTATCTACAAACATTTTGAAGCTATTGATGATTTACTTACGACGATTGTTCAAGCTCGTAAAAATAATGTTGATTGGGATGAAATTCAAAGTAAGCTCTTAAAAGCAAAAAAGAAAGGAATGGCTTCTACTCTGATTTTAGAAGATATTAAACCAGAAAGAGCGACTATTCGATTAAAACTTGATTCTGAAATAATCGAAGTTGACTTTAGAAAATCTGTGACTGAAATTGCTAATGAATATTATAAAAAAGCAAAGAAAGCTTCAAGAAAAATAACACCTGCTAAAGAAGCTCTATCTAATACCGAAAAAAAACTTGATGATATAGATGAGGAGATTTCAGAGCAAAAAATTTCAGATGCAGTATTATTAAAACGTAGAAAACGTAGATGGTTTGAAAAATATCATTGGACGATAAGCAAAAATGGGTTTTTAATAATTGGGGGAAAAGATATTGCTAGTAATGAGGAAATTGTAAAGAGAAGAATGACAACTAAAGATATCTTCTTCCATGCAGATTTACATGGAGCTCCATATACAATTATCATTTTTGATTCAAGCGATACAGCTCTCACAGAAGATGACCATAGTGCTGCAGCACAATTAGCAGCTTCTTTTTCAAGTGGTTGGAAAGCTGGATATGGTGCTATAGATGTATATTATGTAGGAGCCGAAAATGTTGGTTTTTCCGCCCCTAGTGGAGAGTATTTACCTCGGGGTGGGGTCATGGTGAGAGGCAAAAAAGAATACTTACGAGGAATAGAATTAACCTTAGCTATTGGAGTTCAAATTTATGAAACCAATGCTTCAGTCATTTACGGATCAGAAGAAACAATACGAGCAAAAAGTATGATAACTGTTATTATTAAACCTGGTTCATTATCTAAAGGAAAAATAGCTAAACAAATCCAGCGTATTTTTATAGAAAAAACTGAATCTCTAGAGGATAAAGCTAAAACTAAAGGAATGGACTTAAATGAATTGGTTCATGCAATTCCGCACAACTCAACGATAAGTAATGTGTTATATGGAAAAATGAGTGAAATTCTAGAAGAAGACTAATTTTTTTCTTTCAGTTCATTTTTTTTCTATATTTTTATATTACATCTTCATCAGACGATTGATCTTCTTCTAGCTGTGTCCCCATACAGTTAGGACATAATGTATAGCCATTTGCGGTACTAAGAAAATCTGAATAATTATTACAATCATCGCAGAAACCCTCAAATTTTGTATGAGCTCTGTTTTTCTCTTCTGGAGTTTCATCAATAACTGTTTCAATAAGGAGCCTTTCTCTATGTATTCGTAGTAATCCTGGAGCAAATCTGAGAATATCATTTGTAGAAACGATTCCTAGTGGTTTAGTTAGGTCATTATTCTCTACTATCAGTATTCGTTCAATATTCTCTCTTCCCATTAATAGCATTGTATTTTCTAGAGTTTCATCTGCTGAAACATAAACAACTGGTGTAGACATTGCATCTTCTACCAGAATTATACCTGGATCTAGTGCACGACCTACAACACGATTTATAACATCTCCTTTAGTAATTATTCCCTCAATCTTTGTTATGTTCCCATTGGTTATAATTATTGAACCAACCTGATTCTCAACCATCAATTTTGCTGCTTTTGTTATTGGTTGGTTTGTCTGCATCGATACTATCCCTGTTTTACGGTTTTTTACAAGTTCTCTAATTAGAACTTCCTCTTCATTACTAATCAAGTTTTATAGCACTCCGTATAAGAGAAGGATTTTTGTTGTTTAGTCTAGTCAATAAAAGATTCATATTCTGAGTTCTTTAGTTCTTTCAGCTAAAAAAATGTTTTCATTGATGTGATTTTTATAGTGGTTAGGAATATTATTCACATTAGTCTAGTTGGTCTTGGGCCTCTATCAAATAATAAGCGTTTATTCAATTCAATAAGCTCAATCCAAGACTGACAATAATCAGACACATCAGAGATGTATTTATCCCTAAGTTGTTCGATAATCTGTAAGTATCTAAGAACCCAACCTTCCGATAATGTCAATCCAATAGTTTGTCTTTTACAAATAGGACAATTTTTCGATAGAGGTACACGTCTAAATGTTGTATTACATGTTCTGCATCTGACTGGTTGGAGAAAAAAACGTGATATTGAAGTGGTTATTTTTTCTAAAAAATCATTCTCGAGAATACTATCAACGAATTCTCCCTCCTCAACGCCCCTGATACGACGGAGGATACGTAGTTCTGTTTCAATTTTGGTAATTATTTTGCTCTCACTGAATTTATTCTCAAATTTGTAATGGGATATATTGTCAATTGTGTGAACTTTCTGATGAAATGGTTCTAGATATGTCAAATTATATGTTAGGTGTTCCTCAATTTTGAGATTTTCATGTAAATCATGATAAAACATAAGATTCAATGGTATTGATTTATATTTAGCATAGAATGAGGTATCTTTCCAATCTTCTGAAAGATTAACAATATATGGCACATCTAATGAACCACCGCGCGATGATGGAATATATTCCATGGAAAAGTTCAAAAAAACGTCTAGTATCAGAGTAATGGAATCTATATCACCATTACAATTACGTGTCTTTAATAAGTGCCATAAAGGATGGGCATAAACAACTTTATCATCTGTATATCCAATAATACGGCCAATAATTCCCACCATTGAAAAAGGTGCTAAACCTATGATTAATGAACCAAATAAACTATTCAAAGAATTTATTCGATAATAGGGAGACATTTCATAAAGATGAACGAGCTCATCATCAATAAATTTGGATAATTCAATGAGAGAGTTTCCAATTTCTTTATTTATTATTACATCGTACGGATGAATTTCTACTATTTGATTATCATTAATCAAATCATTACCGTATATATCGTGAGAGTATCCAAGCCTTCTTAAGATTAAGACGGATGAATTTATTTCTGTAGGCGTGAAATGAGTTATGACGGCATTTGTTTGATCAAAACGAGTTGTACCATCTTTATAAACAAATAAATCA
>JAUUVJ010000106.1 GCA_030589605.1 Candidatus Hodarchaeota archaeon
AATCTTTCTAATTTATTGGTTCCTGTACCAACCGTTGTTACAACCGTTGATGAACAGGGAAATCCGAATGCTTCCACATTATCCCTTACTACTATTGTTCATTGGAAACCTGCTTCAATTATGATTTCTGTTGATTCAAAGAATAAATCCACAATGAATATCAGAAAGAACAAAAAGTTTACAATAAATGTATTACGTAAAGGGGAGTTAGGAAAAAAGATAGCAGGAAGAGTTGGGTATAAATCAGGACATGAAATGAATAAATTTAACGAACTGAAATTTTTAGAAAAAGTAAAAATAAATTCAAAGGACAACTGGCCTCCTGTCATTGATGGTACAATTCTAGCTTTGCATTGCGAACTAATTGAAGAATATAATTATCATGGACAAGTCCTCTGTATAGGTGAGATAAAGGAAGCTAGTGCAATAAAGGAACTTAAACTCATCGGGGAATTAGAAGATAGATCTAAGATCTGGAGATCTTTTGAAGAACTAGCGTTAACACATGCAGATCTATACGAATATTTACAAATAAATGACTAATTACTTCGTATTGAGTGATTTTTTGAAGTTCAGCATTCAAGACCCATTAACAGGCTTATTATCACTTGAAACTAGAATTTGGGATGCACATGTCCATATTTGGGATGCTGATGCGTTTGATGATTTAGCTAAATGGGGGAATACCTATGGTGTTTCTCGTTTCATGGGTATTGCTACCCCTGATGTTAAAAAAGTATTAGAACAGAATGGTAAAGCTTCAAAGATAGTATTCGCGTTCTACCTTCCGATGGAGGCCTTTGCCAATCACAATTCTGATACATTACTATCAGCTGTAGGTGAAGCTCATAGATTAAATTATAAAATGTGTAAGATGTGGTTTGGTCCACGTTTTTTAGATTACTACCAATCAAAACAGAAATTCTCAATTTCTGATCCAATTTTCGATCCAGTGTTTTCACAAATCGAAGATTATGAGCTACCAATAGATATTCATGCAGCTGACCCAGATTATTGGTATGAAACAGTTTATCTAGATAAAAAACGTTATCGAACTAAAAACCAAGCAATTGATGAATTTACTACAGTTCTTGAACGTCACCCCTCCCTCAAAGCAGTTAGTATTCATTTTGGTAGTCTTCCTGAAGATTTAGATAAACTATCTGTTTTACTCAGACGTTTTCCAAATGTGTCTATTGATACTGCTTCAACCAAATGGATGATAAGAGAACTTGGCAAAAATCCCGATAAATTAAAAGAATTTTTGATTGAATTTCAGAAAAGAATTCTTTTTGCTACGGATTTATCTGTTGGATGGACTGATAGAGATGATAATTACTTCGCTACTCGTTACTGGTCACAGCGTTTATTTTGGGAAACAAAAGTTAAGAACGTAGAACTACCGTTTCCTGATGATGATAATCCAAATCCTCCTACCTATATTAATGGGTTGAACCTTTCACCCAAATTTTTAGAGGATCTCTATTGGAATAACGCTGAAAGGTTCTTCTCCTAAATCAATACCTATTCTATCTGCGAGAGTACTTTTGCTATCACTGTGTTATCCAGGTATGGCTGATTATATGAAATTTTTCAAATCGTCTTTCATTAGTATGAATTTGATGAATATTTGAAATACTCTCTCTTTTTAATATCATTTAGATAGACCGTAATGTCAACATTTTTTGTTTTAGGTTCAAAATAATCTTTCAATAATGTAATTAGATTCTCTCCTAGCATTGTTTTAGTTTCATTTGACCTTCCTTCAAATATTATTACCTCTAAATGAACAAAAGCTTTATCTAGATCCCCATTCCCTATAAAATATTGATTATGTGAAACAACTCGAGTTTTACAGTTATCTATGTTAATAGAACATATTGAATGAATTATTTGATGTATTTTCAACAGAAGTGAACTAAAATCTTCTGAAACTTGGATATTCTCTGTATATTCCAGAATAATCTGTGGCAAATGTCAATGACTCCTAAATAATGGTTTATAACTTAAAATTAATTACTAAAAAAGCTAAGAATACTATCAATTGTTTCAATTGTCTTATCTACATCTGTTTTTTTATGACAGAAGTTTAAAGCTCCTAAACCATGATAACCCGTTATATGTCTATTAAGGAGAGCCAATTGAAATAATGCTTCCCTGCGTTTATTTTTATGTGTCATTATATCAGTGATAGGTTGTTTAGAAGAATAATCAGCGTAAGCATGGATAAAAACCATTGAGCCACGGCCGTTTGCAATGAAATCAGTGTTACTGCCCTTAAATGATTCATTTAACCGTGAGACTAATTCTTCTCCTAATTTATTTATTCTTTCATAATCTGTTCTGCTTTTTTCAAGAATGTCTAAGGTTTTTAATCCTGCAGACATACTAAGAGGATAAGCAGAGAAGGTTCCCCCTCCAATTAAGGTCGTATTATCTGTTTTAGGATCAGCTAAGTTAATGATTTCTTCTTTCCCTCCAATACCCCCTACTGGTAAACCTCCTGAAATAATTTTACCCATTGTTGTTAAATCAGCCTTTATACCAATTTTATCTTGGAAAAAACCACAGTGATACCTATAACCAGTGATTATCTCATCAAAAATTAAAATAATACCAAATTTTTCAGTTAATTCCCGAAGGCGTTTTAAAAAATCTTCTGATACTGAAATTCCCCCTCCTCCTCCAAGAACAGGTTCAATTATTATAGCTGCAAGTTCATCTTTTTTCTTTATAATTGTGTCAAAAAACGAATTATCATTGATACTATAAGTTATAATACCTGCTTCATCCATATTACGAATTCCTGGTGTATCTTTTCCAATGAAAGGAAAACCTACATCATAAAAGAGAGTATCATTTGCTCCATGCCAACCAAGCTTCGCTTTTGCTATAAGATTACGATTTGTATAACTACGCGCAAGTCTAGTCGCATACATTGTTGCTTCTGTTCCAGAGGTACAGAATCTAATCTTTTCAATGCTTTGAGAATTCTCTATGATTCGTTCTGCAAAACTAGTCTGTTCTTCAATGACCATCCCAGGATGCCAACCGTTCTGTAATCGTTCTATGACAACATTACGAATACGAGGATCGTTATGACCTATTACTTGAGAGAAATGACCACACCAGTAATCTATATATTCATGACCATCAACATCCGTTAGAATGTTTCCATTTGCTTTAGAAATGAATGCTGGAAACCCTCCAACAAGAGGTAAATCGAATTGTCTAAGGTTATGAGAAACTCCACCGGCTAGTACTTTTTGGGATCGTTTCCATAATAATTCAGAATTTTTATGTGTCTTCTGATATTGGTTCACTTCATCTTCTTGAAATGTCAAGTTTATCAACTATATTACTGAATTTTACTTCAAACTGATCGTTTGATAATTTTTGGTTATTTTTTCCAGATACGTTCTGTATTACAAGGAATTGGTAGATCTTTCATAGTATACAATCCAGGTTGGGTATAATATATCTTTGGTATTAGATTAGCTACCATTGCGCTAGTACCCAGATCTCCATGAACTCCTCCTATGATTTTTTGTACTATTCTTTGAGTACCTTCAACAACTACACTATCATATTCTTCATGGTCCCCTGCATAGGCAATAAAGTCTAATGTAATAATATCTCTTTCATCTTTTTGTGCTATTGCTGTACTTTTCAAACCGCAAACATCGCCTTTCTTTACTACTTCCCCATATGAGGTAGTGAATTTCTCCTCTGCTAAAATTTCCTTTGGGGGATACTCTTGTATGTTATCACATTCCAAGCCTAAAGCATCAATAATCATATGAATTGATTCAGTTAACCCTACATGGCCAGTAATCTGTTTTTCATTAATTTTAAGATGAAATTCAGTGGATGTGAGTCCAGTACCAATTTTTCTTTGAAAAGGTTCTCGTCTTTTTCCAGAGTTCATCATACGTGTAACTGTAATAGTATCTACATGTTGACAAGGAGCTGTTAATACGATTGGCAGTACATCCATTAAATAACCTGGATTAATACCCGTACCAACAATGGAAACGTTATTTGCTTTAGCTAATTGGTCTAGTTCTTCGGATAGTTTTGGATGAGTTTTTAGAGGGAAAGATAATTCTTCACAGATTGATATTACATTACAACCTACTTTTACAACCTGTTTGATTGTCGGAGTTACCTTTTCTAACGATGAAGCGGTAGCAATAATGACTACATCAATTTGATTAGTTGATAGGATTGTCTGTAAATCGGATTCAACAATGATCTCAGGAATATCAGGTAAATTGAGAATATCACTTAGTTGTTTTCCTTTTAGATTTGGATCAATATCTAGAGCAGCTACTAAGTTGATATTCTCTCGTGTTATGAGAAGTTTAGTAACTAATTGTCCCATTGGACCTAAACCGACCTGGATAACATTAAATTTATTACTCATTTTCAACAAGCTCAAATATTTGATAAAGTGGTTACTAAACTAAGAGAAAAAAAGTCTTTATAGAAATTGAGTAATATTTTTACAAAGAGGAGTAGAGAGAAATATTTTGTTTTAATTCTGATAAAACGCTTTTATATTCACCAAAATTATC
The DNA here is from genome assembly GCA_030589605.1 of Candidatus Hodarchaeota archaeon. Taxonomy (GTDB): domain Archaea; phylum Asgardarchaeota; class Heimdallarchaeia; order Hodarchaeales; family Hodarchaeaceae; genus Hodarchaeum. The sequence continues at coordinate 4,578 of JAUUVJ010000106.1, forward strand.
ATATTGGATGATCTTCCGATATTTGGATTTGTTATCACCTTTATTTCGACAATAGCCATGCAATATTCTTTATCGTTCTCTTCTTTGTGCTCTTTGTGCAAACCATTCAGCAGGTTTCCCTTTACCTGCAGTACTATGCTCTAATGCGTCCATCATTGAGGGAATCATACGATAAGGAATACTAACAATCAATTCGTTTTGATCGTATTCGTAATGACGCCGAGCAGTGGGATCGCCCATTGTAATATTGAAATTACCTGTTACTAGAGGATACGTGATAGCACTCCAACACAAAGAACCTGTAACACGAGGTTTTATGGGATATCCATGATAATCAGCTAGAAAAATCAATCTACTTGCCTGAAAAGGGTTTGCAAAAATAAGTATAAGATCAGGCCTAAGGTTTGCTTTATTTAAAGGACTAAATATAATAAAATTAGCGAGACCTAAAGGAGGTGGAGCGATTCTATGGGTTTCACTAAGACTTTGATTTGCAACAGCAACAGAAGCCCATAATTTTTCACCCTCAACAAGTGTTTTTTCTATACCATCTCTCTTCTCTGCAAAACCGACATGCCATTTACCACCTGGACATGCGCACTTCGTTTTACTCATACAGATAATTTCTCCAGAACTCACAAGTTGTAACGCTTTACATATAGTTATTGCTTTTTTCATGGTTGATTGGACTTCTTCATTCGAATAGGTGATAGCAATAGGTTGTTTTTGTAATTCAAGGACAGAAACGAATTCATCAGCAAAGAGCTTCCAATTATCATAATTTAAATCCATTATAAATCACTCAGTAAATCGGGATAGATGCCTCATTAATATCTTAAGGGTTTCAAGAATCTGGAATATAATTATTCGGATTAGAATGCAAAGATATTTGAAATGGTCAGAAAAAGTTGGTTATCTATTTTAAGGTATGAAATATTAATATTAAAGCTAATTTACGACAAAATTCGTAATTTTACAAATTTTCGGTAGGAAAATAAAGGTACCATCCTTGTGAGTCAATTATTATTTGTTTTTAAAGGTACTACCTAATATATTCGCCATACAAGCGGAGTTCGCCTTTAAATAAAAGCGTATCACGTTGTTTCTTTTTAAAGAGAGTAAGGTTTATTTATAGAAATCAACTCCTAGGAATCATTCGCTAAAATGCATAGAATATGGGTAAATTTACTAATTTACTCGTAATATTCGTCCTATTTTCACATAAACGTGAAGGTTTAAGGACACGGAGAAAAGGTAGAGGTTTTTTTTCGAGCTTATAAAGAAAATTCTCTATATATATTGAGGTACGAAGTTGACAATTCAGGTCGCGGAGAAACTAATTAAAAAGCGGACAGGCAAAATTGTTGTCCATGATCCTTCAAAGATAGTCTCTGCAATTTACCGAGCAATGCAAAGTCTTGGGAGAGGAGATGAGAAACAAGCAGCTCAGATAGCTTCAGGCATAGAAGAGAAATTGAATAATCTCTATTTTTCTAAAAATGGAATTCCTGAAGTAGAAGATGTACAAGATTTGGTTGAAGAAGCTCTTATGAAGTGGGGTCTCTTCGATGTAGCGAAATCGTTTATAGTTTACCGTCATGAACGTAGTCGTATCAGAAATCAGGAAAATGTTATACTTGACGTAAAAAAGACAATAGAACAATATTTGGGACTTGGTGAGGGAACAGGGAAAAATTGGCGGGTAAAGGAAAACGCTAATACAGATTTTGATTACCCAGGACTGAATGTATATATCTCGGGAACTCATCTGGCAAGATACGCTTTATATAGTCTTTATCCTCCTGAAATTGCAGAAGCTCATGTCGCTGGTCACCTCCACATTCATGATTTAAGTAATAGCATTGTGGGGTATTGTAGTGGTTGGAGTCTTCAATTATTATTACAAAAGGGGTTTGGTGGAGTACACGGGAGAGTTACATCTAGTCCTCCGAAGCATCTAGATTCAGCAATAAATCAGATGATAACATTTCTAGGGACATTACAGAATGAATTCGCTGGTGCTCAAGCGTTTTCGGTTCATCCGAAGGAAACTATTGTTTTAAAAAATAAAATGGGCAAAATAGAAATCAAAAGAATAGGGGAATTTTGTGACAGGTATATCAAGGAATTAGGTTTCGATAAAGATGGCATTGAATTCGCTGATATATCACATTTAGGTTTAAAATCATTATCATTTAAATCAGATGGGAATCATAAATGGAATCGTGTAAATAAGGTAATTCGGCACAAAATTACAGATCCTCTCCATATATTGAAGACAAATAAGGGTGTAATCAATGTTTCAAAGAATCATTCTGTTTTTTCACTCAAAAAACATACCTATTTGGGAAGTTTAGAAACAGATATTTTAGAAATGTTTTCTGAATACAGAGAAATTCATAGTAATAAATTAGAAGATTACTCGGATATGAATAAAGAATTATTTATGCGAACTTTGCAAAATATGAAGATTAAAGGAGTCGTAAATAATCATACTGTCCGAAGAGAAGATGGTACTATGTCACATGCTATCTACTCGCCAAATTATTCGAATGAATTTGTGATTCATAAGACCAAGAACCTTAACTGCAGTAAAGAGGTTAAATCAAAAATAGTGCCGAATAATGTTGCAGTTCTCGCTGAATGCGAATTAGAGCAAAATAATGAATTTAATCTGTATAGTTATTTGCTTTCTCATAAAAAACTCTCCAAAATTACTAGAGTCTATACAAATCTTAACGAATTGAAGAATAAAATTATACAAAAATCATCTTTGAGGCAAGAATCTCTGAAACTTTCTAAAGATGGAAGATATCTTTCCTATCTTTTTGGAAAGGGTTATTTACCACTTGAGCTATATGAAGAATTTAGACAGAATTATAACATTAGTACAGAAAGTATTAAGTTGGGTAAAGTAAGGAAAACTGACATTTTAGATAGAATAATGAAAGGAAAATCATTAGAGTCTTTTTTAAAACTGATCGCATGGTATTTATCGGAAGGATGGGCAATAAATAATTTTGCTATTGGTTTTACTCAAGGAAAAAGTAAATACCTCAAAGAAATTGAAAAACTTATGAAAGAGTTGAAATGCCCTAATTTTTCTCAAACTGATGAATCTGGGAAACATAAATATGTTATTGGAGGTTTCTTGGGGACATTAATTAATAATACTTGTGGAAAGTACTGCGATAACAAAAAAATTCCTTCATTTATTTTCAATCTGTCAAATGAATTAAAAAGGATATTTGTTAAAGAAATTTTAAAAGGAGACGGGCATAAAAGGTCTACTGGTTGGGTTTATACAAGTACATCAAATTTATTAATCACTGGATTGAATTTACTTATTATAAGCATGGGGTATCGGACTTCTATAAGAACCCGTTTCGAAAAAGAGTATGAGAATTACAAAATTGGTAATACTACTAAGAAGAAAAGAAAATTAACAAGATATGATTTAATAATACACGAAAATAAAGAAAATATACTGAAATACAACGATTTCGAATCTGCTGTTATATTCGACAACTTTCAGTTTGATTTTGAAACAGAGTATGAATATGATTTAAGTATCGAAGATTCTGAAACTTTTATCGGAGGTGTAGGATTATTTGCATTACACAACTCCTCTGTTGACACCCTTCTTTCTCCATTTATAAGAGATAAATTTTGTCAAAGTGTTGAAAAGATTCTAAGACAGACTTTTTCTCTCAAAGCGAATGGTCAGGTATATTTACTACTGGATATGCTTTATAATTATAAAAAAGGGGAAAAATCAGCAGATGAAGTTAAAGATCTTCTTGAAGAATTATATCCCAATGTTATTTTTTCTAGTGTCTTAATGCAAACATTCCTTAGATCATTTTTCGAAGAATACGAGGATAATAGTTCCCATGTTCGCCAAAATGTCCAAAATTTAATTTATGCGGTAAACCAAACCTCTAGATGGGGTGGACAATCACCATTTGTCAATCTATCCTTTGATTGGACAGTACCAGATGATTTAGCAGATCAACTGGCTATTGTGTCAGGTAAACCACATCCAGAAATTCTATATCGTGATTGTCAAACGGAAATCGATATTTTCAATAAAGTTTTCATTGAAGAAATGTTAGGTGGCGATAAACATAATCGGATTTTCACATTTCCCATTCCGACTTATTCTATAACAAAAAATTTTGATTGGGACCATCCTAATGTCAATCTACTAATGAAAATAACTGCGAAGTATGGTATCCCTTATTTTCAAAATTTTCACAGTTCAGGTTTAGAGCCAAGTTCTATTCGAGCTATGTGCTGTCGGCTGAATTTGAATATAATGGAATTAAAAAATCGTCCTGGTGGAATGTGGAATATAGGTGATTCTACTGGTAGCATTGGCGTTGTAACTATCAATTTGAATCGCTTAGGTTATCTTGCCATTAATAAAGATGACTTCTTTCGATTACTGAGGAAATATATGGATTTAGCTCAAATGTCCTTAGAAATTAAAAGAAAAGAAGTTACGAGGAATTTCGAAAAAGGTATGATGGCATATGCAAAAGAATACTTGCCTCATGGGTTCAAAACCTATTTTTCTACAATTGGTTTGTGTGGAATGCATGAATGTTGTTTAAATTTTCTGAATAGAGGCATTAACACGCCTGATGGGTTAGAGTTCGCTCGTGAAGTACTTCAATTTATGGGGGATGTCTGTGAAGAATACAAGACTGAAACTGGTAATCTTTACAATCTAGAAGCAAGTCCCGCTGAAAGTACTTCTTATCGATTCGCTCGATTGGATAAAAAATGGTATACAAATATCATTTTATCAGGTTCAGACGAAACACCTTATTTGACAAATTCATCACATTTACCTGTAGATGCAACAACTGATTTAATTGAAGCAATTGAACATCAAAATGTTCTTCAGCCTATTTATACAGGAGGTACTATTTTTCATACGTTCATTGGGGAAGAAATCGATCCTGAAGTCTGTAAAAACATGGTTCGTTTACTTGCTGAACAAACTCGTTTACCTTACTTCAGTATTACTCCAACTTTTTCCATTTGTACGGAACATAAATACATTAAAGGAAAACATTTCGAATGTCCACATTGTGGGAAACCAACAGAGACCTATTCGAGGATAGTAGGATATTTTAGACCGATTTCAAAATGGAATAATGGTAAAGCACAAGAATTCAAGGATAGAACAACATTTGAAGTAAATATAAATTCATTTTCAAATGTACGAAATATAATTCAAGAAGATTTACCGAATGAAGAGAGCAATGATTCATTCTCCGAGATGATTGATGAAGAACCTCTCTCGACCCCTGTTTCAAGTAACCACACTAATGGTAAGTATATTTCATTATTTATTTCTCCTTCTTGTCCAAAATGTAGTCCTTTTAAAGAGCAAATTAGCAATATAGTAGATTCTATCAAAATAAAAACTATTAATACTGCCACAGAAGAAGGATATCGCCTTGCAGAATTGTTCAATGTTCAAGAGCTTCCAACAGCAGTAATTATGAGCGATGAACAGGAAATTGGCCGATTTTCTACTATGAAGGGGATGACTAATCTTTTACCCGATCTGAAACGGCTTTTTGGTAACAATGAATCAAATTAATACTTTAAAAGTACCTCTAGCAGGATTTCAGCCTACATCATTAATTGATTATCCAGGAGGAGAAATTTCCTCAGTTGTTTTTCTAGGTGGGTGTAATTTTAAGTGTGGATATTGTCACAATCCAACATTAGTTACTCCTCCAAAAGAATGGGTTACAATAGATGAAGTTCTAAATAAATTAAATTCTCGAAGAAAATGGGTCAATTCAGTTGTGATTTCTGGAGGAGAACCTTTACTTTATGGTGAAACCCTGAAACTCATTGAAAAAATTAAAGAAAATCGATATAAAGTGAAGCTTGATACTAATGGTAGTTTTCCTGATCGATTAGAATATTTATTAAATAATAAGCTTATTGATTATATAGCAATTGATTTGAAAACCATTTTTTCTAGGTATTATGAATTTTCTTCTACTGGTACTGAAAAAAATATCAAAAAAACGATTACCC
>JAUUVJ010000088.1 GCA_030589605.1 Candidatus Hodarchaeota archaeon
GAGAGCGCAGAACCATCATCTCAAGCTTCAGTTATTAAAACTCATCATAATGTAGGTGGATTACCCGATAAAATGAATTTAACCCTAATAGAACCATTAAAGGATTTGTATAAGGATGAAGTTAGAGCAGTTGGAAAATTACTTGGAATTGATGAAAAATTACTCAACAGACACCCATTTCCTGGTCCTGGTCTTGCTGTTAGAATTGTAGGAGTAATTACAGCTGATCGACTTAGGATTGTACGAGAAAGTGATTATATCCTAACAGAAGAATTGGAAAAAGAACAACTGTATCAAACGTTATGGCAATCATTTACCGCGTTTCTAGATGTCAGATCTGTTGGTGTTATGGGTGATGCTAGATCTTACCAGTATCCAATCGTGATAAGATGCGTTCAAAGTACTGATGCAATGACTGCAAATTCTGCTCCAATACCGATTGAAATACTAAAACGAATTGGTTCTAGAATCGTAAATGAGGTTGAAGGAATAAATAGAGTCTTCTATGACTTAACTGATAAACCTCCTTCTACAATAGAATATGAATGAACCCATTTAATGAAATATCCATCGATTAATAATGTGAGACATGAGAATGGAAGTATATATAGCCATTTGTTTAGATATTGATCGTGACGCACCATTCCCTATTCATGGAGTTTCTCATGGAGTTTGTTTACCCTATCATAAGCTTTCTTCTAAAATATGGAAAAATCCTACGAAATTTACAATAGAAGCCACTGTACTTGGATTAAAAAAGCTTTTCAAGATTTTTGAGGAATTTAATTATCCTTTCAACTGTTTTATTGAAGCAAGTATAATGGAAAACCTCACAAAAGAAATTCCAAAGTTTAATAAGATTAATAACAAGATGGATTGTGATTTAGGGCTTCATGGCCTTTATCATGAGGATTTATCTGGAGAACAGACTGGAATCAAATTCTCTCGTAAAGAAGAAGAATCTATATTAAATCAAGCTTACGATATATTTGAAAATTCATTTGGAATTCCTCCTATAGGATATATGGCCCCTTATCTTAAAATAAGTGACAATACATTAGATTTGCTTTCAGAAAAGAAGTTTCAATATGATTCTTCACAAGTAATCACCTCTAATACTATTCCTCAATTAGATAGTGGATTAATTTCAAAGATTCCTATTCTTAGATATGAAACCCAACATAAGCCTTTCATTTCTTATTTTTGGACTTTATTTGAAAGAATAAGACCAGTAGAACAAATAGTAACACTTTACAGAGAAATCATTGATAAAACAAAAGAAAAAATGAAGAATTCAAAATCTGATTCACCTTATGTCCTCACGTTAAACTTACATCCATGGCATATAACTTATTCGGTGAATGATGAACGTTACATTGAGGAAACAGATATCAAATATAATATTGAATCTCTTAGTAAAATTCTTAGATCTTTTAGCGAGATAGATAATGTATCATTCATTAAAATATCTGAAATCCTAAGTTAATTCATTTTTAAAATTATAAAGATTGAGTCAAACTAATGTCGTAAAATAATAGTTTCAAACGAAAATTCCTACATTTTTCATTTATATAGGATTTTTTAGGTTATGTCGGGAAACTAAATTATACAGCTTGGCGGATCAACATATATTACTTAATAAATTCATTACTATTCTAGCTTCCTAAATGTTTATATAGATTATAATTTATCTGTAGCATATTTCAAAATAATGGTAAAGAATGATTAAATTATGGAAGATGTGAAGATAGATGTGAAGATGAAACTCTCAGCATTATGGGTAGCTGTAATGTTTTTATATGCATATGCGGATATCAAGGCATTTTATAAACCGGGGTTTACAGAGGAAGTAATATCGGGAACTGCAGCAGGTATGGAAATTACTCAAACATGGTTATTGATGGGTTCAATGTTGATGGTAGTTCCGAGTCTTATGATTTTCCTGTCCCTGTCATTACCGGCTAAGGTGAATCGCTGGGCAAACATCATCGTAGGTTCATTTCAAACTGTTATTATATTCGTTTCAATGCTTTTGCCAGGGGTTTGGTTATATTATATCTTTTATGGAACAGTAGAAGTTGTGCTTACAGCACTGGTTGTTTGGCATGCATGGAAGTGGCCTTAAATTGGAAGGTCAGCCCTAATAACATAAGTTAATTGTTCGTAAATGCGATCCTCTTTTCTTTTTTTTCTTTTTCACCAGAAATCGAGAAATAAATATTTCATTCTTATATACAGTTAGAGCATGCCCCGCTCAAAAATCACCCTTTTTTGATAGGTGCAATCTAATACTTTCAATTTAAAAACTTTACACTTTACTTCTTAGCTTTCTCTATTCATTAGCATTATACCTAAATTCTAACTCTTTTTGATCTTTCTTATTTTAAAGAGGTCGAGAACAGAGATGTTAGGTTTGACTCTAAAATACAATCTCATCCCTTTTGTATGTGCTTCTTGAATGTATGTGCGGAAATATTATTAGGGGAAGAACTGATTCAGAGCAACCGTTTTTCACTGATCAAGGAAGCTTTTGGTCCAATGACACTAGTAAATTACTAGAATCTAGTACGGAAGAGGATAGACAAAGTCCTACAAGAAATTATTGCAATAATTTTGGATATGAATCTGTAGCTTTGATCCCAATTAAAACTCCACAAAAAACGCTTGGTCTTATTCAATTAAATGATAAAAGAGTAGGGCAATTCACTGAGGATCTTATTATTTTTATTGAGCAAATTGGTAAAGAATTAGGTCTAGCTGTGCAAAATAGTATCACTTTCACGAAACTTAAACTTGAAGAAAAGCGATTGCATGCTTTATTCAAACTCAGCCAGCTAGAAGACATTTCCGAAAAAGAGCTCTCAGATTACGCCCTCGAAGAATGCATAAAATTAACCCAGAGTGAAGTGGGATATTTTCACTTTTTTGATTCTAATGAAAACACCATTCAATTGGTTAACTGGTCCAAAAAGACTTTAGAGATATGTACAGCAGAAAAAAATCTCCATTACCCATTAGAAAGTGCAGGTATTTGGGCTGACTGTGTTCGTATTAAAAAACCAGTTATTCATAATGATTATCAAAACCTTGAAACAAAAAAGGGTTACCCTGTAGGTCATTTCCCCCTTAAAAGGCATATGAGCACTCCGGTTTTTGATGGTAATAAGATAGTGGCGATTGCGGGTATAGGTAACAAAAAAAATCCCTACGATGAATCAGATACTCGTCAGCTTGTATTATTCATGAATAATTTGTGGAGAATAATCAAGCAGAGAAGATCAGAAAAAGAAATAAGAAAATCTAATGAACTTTTACTAAATAAATCTGAAGAAATGGAAGATTTCGTGAATACATTATCCCATGACCTGAAATCACCACTCACATCGATTCTTGGATTTATTAGTTTAATTAATAATGAATTTTCAGAAGACCTTCCAGAAAATCTTGGTCATTATCTTGAACGGGTTGAGAAAAACGTCATCCATATGGGAGATATTATTACAGATATTCTAGAATACTCGAGAATCAATAAGATTAAAGAGGAAAAGCAAGTTTGTTCATTAAACGAAATACTTGATGATGCAGCAAACACATTTCAACCTCGTTTGCGATCACTTGAAATATCAATTAATATCCAGGATAATTTTCCAGAAGTTTTCGTAGTGAAAAAACGCTTTATCCAAGTATTTGAAAATTTGTTAGATAACGCGATTAAGTATATGGGTAATGGTAAAAAAAGTAAACAAATTTCGATCGGATTTGAATTTGAAGAAACAAAACGAAAGTTTGTGACAGTTTACATACAAGATACTGGAATTGGAATACCTATTGATTATTTCCCTAAATTGTTTCAACTTTTTTTCCGAATTCCAAGCATACTTTCAGAAAAAGTATCTGGAAGCGGAATCGGATTAGCCAATGTAAAAAAAATTGTTGAAACACACGGGGGAACAATATGGCTCGAAAGTGAAGTAGGAATTGGCTCCACATTTTACTTAGATATCCCTCTTCCTTCCAAGTAATTAATATTGATTATTAGATAGCATTATTATTCAATCATATCAGAGCACTTATGGATTACATAATCCAAAAATATATCACAAGTCTTTTTCCATTTCTTATGGACAAATATAATCCGAAATTTCTTCTCTTTTACTAAAGTTAACATTACTGATCAGTTTACATTGAGTACTGCCAAATTTTTCGATTGCAGCTGCCGGCCCAAGATTTCCTCGGGATTATAAATAGATTTTTCGGTATTGTCGCCAGTTTAACTGGAACTTCAATCAAAGGACATTATATAATATCTGAAAACCTGGCAAACTCCTCCTCCAATATGAGAAATCTGGTCGGATTGGCACTATGGTACTCAACCCAGATCACCAGAAAGCAAGAAAACGAACATACAAATCCGCAATCTCAAATAAGTCTTATTGATTAAGAATTGTAATTTAAAAAATATAATATTATTGAAAATATCGATACGTAAGAAGATTATCCAATCCATTCACTTACAAGTATGATAAGGCATAAAAGGTATATTAGTATACATACACCAAATGACAACTACTATTAAGATAGATGATGATACAAAGTCTAGATTTGATAAACTGCAAGCAAGAATTTTTGTTGAAACTGGGAAAAAATTGACTAAACAGGAAATCTTGGAACTCTTATTAGAACATGCAGAAAAAGACGAAGAAGAGATAGTACTCAAATTGTCTGGTATTAATTTTCCTCCTAGTACAGAAGAAAGAGAAAGGATTTTATCACTCCAAGCTGACTTTGGTTTTGACACGTCAAAGGTTAATGAGGATAAAATTATTTATGAGGATTCCTGAATGGCAATATTCTTGGATACGAGTTTCATTGTTGCTTTTTTGAATAAAAAAGATAGTAGAAATGAAAAAGCAACAGAACTATGGAATAAGATTATGAAGAATAAATGGGGATATCCAGTAACGAGTGATTATATTGTGGATGAATGCTTCACTCTACTTCTGACAAGGAGAAAAAATTTGGATTTATTGAGCAATTTACATTCGTTCATCCACGGAGATGATAAAAGTGGTATTTCTAAAATCATACAGTTTTTTAAAATAACTCAGCGAATCTATGAGAATACTTGGGAGATGTTCAAAAAGTATAATGATCCTGAATTAAGTTTTACAGATCTTACAATTCTAGAAGTTTGTAAAGAATTGAATATCCAGTATCTTGCTAGTTATGATAGTGATTTTGAGGGAAAACTCGCAGTTTTAGGTTAAACTTCCATCAATGAAACAAATCATCTACCTGAATTAAGAACTGTAATTATTGGCGATGATAACAAATAGAGAATTTTAATATCTTTGTATAAACAGAAATTTGGCTCTGAAGTTAAATACTTATGGATCAGCTCAGTCATTACTCCTCAATGGTGACTTACTCATCATTCGAGACATTTGCTGCGCTTCTTTAAGATACTCCTCTATCTGTACTTTTTCGATTCGCTCCCTCACTGAAATGGCAGCATCCCATTTCTTAAATTCTCTTTCGATCTGGGCAATCTCAAGATTAACTTTTTTTTCCAGAAAGAAAAAATTATTGACATTTGCGTCCTGTTTGGTTTGTTCGAGAGTCACAAGAGCTTTCTCAATGTCTCCTTCAACAATTGATAATTTCGCTTTTAATAATGAAAGTTCTACGACTTCAGGGGAAAATTTTTGATCATTTTTGTGTTCAATATGATTATCTATTAATTGTTGAGCTTCCAGTAAAATTTTAGTGTCTTCAGAAAGTTTAAATTCTTCTAAATAAAGTTCAGCGAGATGAGATATTACGAGAAAAGAAAAATTCTTAGCTGATGCGGGAGAAATCTGAAATGAGCTATGTAATGGCATTCCTTCGTCTTGAGTGTTCAATAGTTCAAGGAATTTGCTTTGAGCTTGAGCTTTGTCTTGTATTCGTGAGCTAGATTTCAAAAGTATCGCTTCTGCGATCAACCCATGTATCTTCACACTTTCGCTACTTGAATCTTTACTTAATTCCTGGAATTCGTGCAAACACTTTTGTGCTCTTGAACGGGTCCCAGATTCGATATAAAGGACTATTAAAGGAATAAGGCAATAGGAAAGCATCGTTGGATTTCCAATTTCAATAAATGAATCAAAAACTTCTTTTAGAATTTCTTCTGCTTGCTTTAATTCCCCTTGCTGGAAAAACATTAACCCTATAAGGGAATTAACTATATTTAATCCCTGTATACCATTGATTGATTCAAATAATTCCAAGGCTTGAAATAATTTGCTTTTAGCAGCGTCTATATCTCCTTGTTGCAAAAAATTTTGCCCTTGCCATGTTATTATCCATGCTGATCCTTGTGTAGCTTCAATCGATTGAAAAATTTCCAAACTCTCTTCAAATAACTCATTAAACTTGGCGAAATTACCTTTTCCTCGTTCTATGACCCCCATGTAATACAAGCATTTGGCTTTGATGAAGATGTTAGTTTGATTGACTCCCAGACTCTTTTGAAAATACTTACGAGCTAGTTCATTTTTATATTGGTGAAAATAAGCTATTCCGATTAAATAATAAAGAAAAGCACCCCAAAACGACAGAATTTTGGGTTGTTCTGATAATTCTGGACCTTTTTGTTCAACTAGTGTTTCTGTATTTGTACCGTTTTTTAATGCTTCAGTAATGTTTCCCTGAGTAATTTGTAAATTAATACTCGAAGTCTGGTAAATTAAACTTGAAATAGAAAATTCTTTATTGAGATTAATATTTGCGATTTTTTGAATAAGAATTTCTGCTTCATTGACTTTTCCAAGCCGAATCAATGCTCTGCTGTGATAAGAAACGCAGATAGACTGTTCAATATCGTCTAATTTTGTTGATGGGTGGTTGTAAGCCAAAATGTTAATTTCTTCTAAAAGTAATGAATAGTTCCCTATTACATAAAGATGTTCCAGAGTGTCCTGATTCATTTATAAGCCTTCGATATGATTTTCATAATTTTTAGGATGTAGCTATTAAAACATCTTCCTTTTTCTATATTTGATATCGTATGGACATTTCATTTCTCTGTTTAATTATGTAATTCAATTGTCTTAATGATAGATAACCGCTTTTAGAGCGCATGGATGGAAAGATGGAACCGTTCTGCTGACCTAATTCTGCATCAATATGTTCTCTCAGAAATTGTAACAAATCTTCAGCAAACGGAAGACTTGACTAAAATAACCGGTTTTTATTAAGTCATTTAAGTGTATAAAAACGAACGATTAGACCTTAAAAAGTTGCTGAATTTCTGTCCCCTCGATTTTAGTCGGAGAATGGGATTATGCCTTTGAATGGGACTTGGGAGTAGGTTTGTCCACCTCTTTTCCTTTTTTCTCCATTTCTGAAGAAGTTACTGTTTAGGATTTTCCAAAAGGAATTAATACAAAAGAGATTCTAGTATTTTAAATTAACTGAATTAATCTAGGTTAAATCAAATGCCCTTAAAAACACCTGAAGAATATTTAGAAAGCATTAAACGAGAAATAAACCTGTATATGTTTGGAGAAAAGATTTCTAGATTCTGGGAACATCCTTATTATAAAATTATTGAGCCATCAATAAATACTGTTAAGAAAATATATGCTTTAGCCCAGAAACCAGAATATAAACACCTTATGACTGCAAAATCCCATTTGACTGGTGAAACAATTAATAGATTTACGCATATCCATCAAAGTATCGATGATCTTTTATTGAAAGTCGAGATGCAGAGATTAATTGGTCAAAAAACTGCTTGCTGCTTTCAACGATGTGTCGGTTTTGATGCAGCAAATTCTCTTTATAGTGTTACTTGGGAGATGGATAAAAAGAATAATAGTGCATATCACGATAGATTCAAGAATTATTGGATTGAAGTTCAGAAAAACGATTTTTTTATTGCAGGAAGTATGACTGATTCGAAGGGAGATCGAGGTAAGCGGCCGATCGATCAGACTGATCCTGATGCTTACTTACATATCGTTGATGAGAATAACAAAGGAATTTTTGTTACAGGAGCAAAAGTACATCAAACTGGATTTTTGAACTCTCACCAAGCCATCGTTATGCCAACGTTGGCACTAAGAAAGGGAGAGGAAGATTATGCTGTAAGTTTCGGAATTGATACGACAGCTAAAGGAATTATAATGATTTATGGAAGGCAAACGTCTGATACACGAAAGTTAGAGGATGAACTTTTCGAAGTAGGTAACTTTAAATATGGGGGGCAAGAAATCTTTGTCATTTTTGATAATGTTTTTGTACCGAATGAAAAAATTTTCATGAAAGGAGAAATAGAGTTTACTGGCGCACTCGTTAATCGTTTCGCTGGTTATCATAGACAATCGTATGCTTGCAAAACTGGGGTAGGTGATGTACTTATTGGCGCTGCAGCATTATCAGCTCAGTATAATGGTGTAGAAAGAGCTTCACATATCCGTGATAAATTAGTTGAGATGATTCATCTGAATGAAACATTATGGAGTTGCGCAGTGGCTTGTTCTGCAAAAGGGTTCAAGCGAGAAGCAGGAAATTATGAAATGGATATGCTATTAGCCAATGTAGCAAAACAGAATGTTACTCGTTTTCCTTATGAAATCGGTAGACTTGCTGAAGATTTAGCAGGAGGGATTATTTGCACAATGCCAAGTCAAAAAGATATCGAAAGCTCTGAAATAGGTCCCCTGATTCAAAAATATTTATCAACCTGTGAAGAGGTTTCTGTAAATGATAGGTTTAAACTCATACGATTTATTGAGAACCTTTCTATGGGTGTAGCCTCCTTAAGCTACAAAACTGAATCTTTACACGGTGCAGGTTCTCCCCAAGCACAGAGGATTATGATTTCACGTCAAGCTGGAATTGAAGATAAAATAAGACTGGTTAAAGATATCTTGGACATCTCATCCTAAAATTCTTCCAATACTAATTGTTGAAGAACATCTTATAAATAAGTTATCTTATATTACACTACAAAAGAGTAAAGGAATAAGGCGTTAAAAGTGAATACAGACTATGAATCAATTGCTAAACCGTATTTTAATTTATTAAGTGAAAAAGACATTCGCTATATTCATACAAATGCTTTAAAGATTTTAGAGGAGATTGGAGTTAAAGTTGCTCATAATGAGGGAGAAAAATTGCTCTTGGAACATGGATGCACGAAATTAGGAAATGGAGCAATTTCATTTCCTATTGACTTAGTAGAAAAATGTCTAAAAACAGTCCCATCGGAAATTCATATATTTAATCAGAAGGGTGAAGAAGCCATGATTCTAGGTGGGAGAAATAATTATTTCGGAACGGGTACCGATTTAATCAAAACTTATGATGTAAGAACTGGGGAGTATCGTTTAACCGTTCTTCAAGATGTAGTAAACGCCGCCATTGTCTCAGATTACTGTAAAGAAGTCGATTTTGTATCAACTTTTGGTTTGCCGAGCGATATACACAAAAATCTTACCTATATTGAAAACGTGAAAACTCTATTATATAATACAACCAAGCCTATCTTTTTTACAGCTGCCGGTAAGGAAGATTTAGAAGTAATCATTGAAATGGCAAGTATAGTTGCTGGTGGACGTGAGAATCTACAAGAAAAACCTTTTTTGATACATTATTCCGAGCCCACCCCCCCATTGCTCCATTCATATAGCGCAGTCCAAAAACTATTCTTGTGTGCTGATGAGAAAATCCCTATATGTTATGCACCAGGAGATATTCTGGGTGCTAGTTGTCCAGTGACCTTAATAGGTGGAATTACCCAAGGGATAGCAGAGGCTTTAAGTGGGATCGTCTTACATCAATTACGAAACAAAGATGGGTCTCCCATCATTTCTGGTTTTGGTGTCGTAACTATGGATATGAGGACAGCTATCTTTTGCTACGGAGCTCCAGAATTTCGGTTAACTAATTCCGCGTTTGCAGATATGTTACATTATTACAACATCCCAATGTGGAGTACGGTCGGAACAGATGCTTTTACTTTAGACCCACAAGCTGGGTTTGAACATGGTTTAGGCACTTTGCTGTCTGCTTTGGACGGTGCAAATTTAATACATGATATTGGATATTTAGGCCAAGGACTCTTGTCGAATCCTGCTGCGATAATTATGAGTAACGAAATAATTAGCTCTGTTCGTCGTATCCTCCGCGGATTTAAGCTAAACGAAAATAAGATCGGTTTAAAAACTATAAAAAAGGTTGGTCCGTCAGGATCGTTTTTATCAGAAGAACATACTTTAAAACACTTTCGAGAAGAGATTTGGCAGTCAAAATTATCTAATCGATTGGACTATGAGACTTGGATTAAAAAAGGGAAAAAATCTTATGCTGATCTTCTGATTGAAAAAACCTTAGAAATACTAGAAACTCATAAACCAGAATTATTACCAGTAAATGTTCAAGAATCTATTGAAAGGATTCTTACAGAAGCATATACTAAATTGAAGAATATGAAATTTAAAGCTTGAGGGAGATCATTCATTTCCATGAAAATTTATTGGTAAGAGATGTTCGCATAACGTTGCAGTACTTCGTAACTATGGGAGAGGGTGATCTTCATGAAATCTCAAAGAGGAAAGACTTAAATGTGGAGAAAAGCAATTAGTAGTCATTATGGACAAAATAAAACTACCTCGCTTTCCACCACGGAAAGCACGAAATACACCGACCCTTATAAACTTTGTGGTACGCTGGTTAGATAAATTTCAAATCTTATTAAACCCGATCCCAAGTAGCTCACCTTTCAACATGAGAGATCGATTGAAATTACTTTTACTTACCGCTATAGATCGAACCTCAATTTCTCGCAAAGCTCGAGATCTACGAGAGCAAAACCTCTCAATTCCCTCGGGTGAAGCTACTTTAGCATGGTTAAAAACTAAATCCGTTGAAGATATAACAGCCTCACAACAAACTGGTTTCTACCAATTCTTAGAGAGTCTGCCTGAGAACTTTCAGTTTGCTCGGAAGCAAGGAATGTTGCTAGCGATCGACTTCCATACTGATCCTAATTATGCAAAAACTTTATCCGCTTATATCTGTAAAGGTAGGAAGAAAGCCAGTACCCACCAGTCTTATAAATATATCACAGTCATTTGGTTAAATGCACCCGAACCAATCA
>JAUUVJ010000211.1 GCA_030589605.1 Candidatus Hodarchaeota archaeon
AGGAAATGAAGGAAGGCATTGGTCTTTATGGATTTAAATAAATCGGAGAGGAAAACAAAGCAGTTCTACATTGTAATAATCCATATCCGTGTGATTTTGACAATGGAATCATTTCAGCAATGGCAAAGCGCTTTGGTTACACATCAAATGTAATCCACGATGATACTCAACCGTGTCGAAAGAAAGGAGCAAATTCTTGTACATATATAGCTACATGGAAATAAAATCTGCTCTTTCTACTTTTTTTTTCATTTCACGAATACCCCCCCCTCTCTTTGGCCTAACTTCTCCATACATGGAATCAAAAACTTCCATTAATTGAACATTCCACTGCACTTGACTATGTATAGCAAAGTTTTCGTAGATTATAACCCAAGGGCAATAATAAAAAGACAAAGACTTCCAATTAATGAAATCGGAGTCATATACATCTTCTCTTGTTTACTTAGAGAAGTAACATTAGCTAGGGTGTTCAATACCAAATAAAAAGCAAAAACCCATATAGCTAGGTTCACAAGATCAGGAACTGGAAATCCAGTGAGCCATTCCACCTTGAAAGCAACAGCCCCAATAGCCAATATAAAGATGAAGATAGCTAATCCACTCAAAATTCGATATTTGGTGGGAAGAACAGCTTCTTGGCGTCCCCCATAAGACATTTTACCATAAGGTTTGCCAAGGGCTAATAAAAGTTGAAAAATACCCATGCCAATGAAAATTATAATTGCTACTCCCGCCGATAGTGTTGAAAGAACCGTAACCATTAATATTTCCTCATCTAATCAGTTGGGAAGAAGTAGTTTTATTTCTTTAGATTACTGATATTAAAAAGAAGTGGTATCACGGAATTTTAATTTCCTAGAACTTGAGAGGTGTTATTCTCCCGTTTCATTAAGTAAATGTCTTAATCTTTGGTAAAAATATAACATTAGGTATTAGATTTCATTCCGCATTCCTAAGTTATTTAATTGCACATAACGATTGTTTCTTTAAAAACTGTAATCCTGGATTTAGCAATGAAAAAAAAACACTACTCCCAAATTTTACACTCCTTAATAGTCATTATAGTTATTAATCTAATGTTATCAATATCACTGGGTCAAGCAACAACTGAAATAATAGGAATGATAAATGACTGGGAGACATCAACCCCAGAAGAACAGGGAATGAATTCAAAGACTTTAGATGTTCTTAAAGAATATATCAAAAAAAACTATTCAGGGATTTATAGTACGGTAATTATTAGAAACGGTTTTCTGGTAGAAGAAGAATATTTTCAATTTTCAGCGACAACTAAAAGGAATATTTATTCCTGTACAAAATCTTTTATCAGTGCATTGATAGGGGTAGCAATACAAGAAGGAGCTATTGATAGTACAAATAATTCTGTATTAAGTTTTTTTCCTGACAAAACCTTTGCTAACCTTGATGATAGAAAACAAAATATGACATTGTACCATTTATTGACTATGACATCAGGATTGGAATGGAATGAATTACAGGTTGGATACAATGATCAGAATAATTCTCTTTATACAATGTGGGAGGCAAATGACTGGATTCAATATGTATTAGACCAAAAAATGGTCGATGAACCAGGTAAGATATTCAATTACAACTCAGGTACTTCTCATGTAATGTCAGCAATAATAAATAGAACGACAAACATGAGTACTCTTGAGTTCGCGAAATCTCGTCTTTTTGATCCATTAGGTATAGAAGATTATTCTTGGCCGACAGACCCGAATGGAACATATAAAGGAGGAGAAGGACTTGAATTGACACCAAGATCACTAGCAAAACTAGGACAATTGTATTTAAATAATGGTTCATGGAAAGGACAACAAATTGTACCAGAAGAATGGGTAACAATAAGTAGAATTGATCATCGTCCACCAGGCAATCATTCCTATGGATATGGGTTTCAATGGTGGATTCATCCAGATAGAGATATTTTCTCAGCATGGGGTTATGCAGAACAAAGAGTTATTGTAGTACCAAAGTACCAGATAATCGCAGTTTTCACTAGTTATATGCCAAATTATGAGGGAGATATTGGAGCTGATTTAGTAGACATGTTCGTTATTCCAGCAACACCTTCCTCTGAAATCACACTACCTAATAAAACTATTAATCCCTTCCTAGTTACACTCCCTTCCATTCTAATAATGGTTACTTTAAGAAAACATAGAAGAAGCAAATAATTTCTATACTAACAAAATAAGTTTTACACAGAATTACCGTAATAGGACACTTTGACTAGAATAAATATCATTGATGGAATTATTATGTCAGCTGAAAACGAATCTGAATCTATTCACTTTGAACAACCTCTTCTTTTTGGTTTGGTTTTAACTCTTCTTTATGGTTTAATAGCTTATCTTCCTGAGATTCTTGATCTTGAAAATGTTCTTTTTGCTGGTAATCTCTCTCCTTTCGCTAGTATTTTCTTCGTTTTTGTTTCTAGATTTACTTTAAGTGGTATTTTATGGATATTACTTCTTCCGATTGCGTTATACTATATGAAAGGAACCTCTTCTCGAAATTTTGTTTATTCAATTCGTCTTCATCCTAATAAAATGGCTAGTAGAAACATACTATTGGGTATAATTGTCAGTTTTTCTTTTTTCATTTGTGTTGTTTTTACTGCGATTCTTCTGGGAGTTTATACATCTAATTTTTCACTATTAGTTTCCCCTGATTATGAAAATGGGCTTGGATGGTTTATTTTTATTTTTGCACTCATTCCAGGGATATGGGAGGAGATAGCTTTTCGAGGGATTATTCTTACTTTCTTATTATCAAAATATTCAGTAAGAAAAGCATTGATCTTTGATGGTTTGTTGTTTGCACTTTTTCACATCTTTAATTATCTTATTCTGGGTCAAGATTTACTCTCCGTACTTCTTCAATCTATAGCAGCTATTTTTGTAGGAGTAACATTAGCGTATTTAACTATTAAAACGGGTAGCATTCTTCCTGCTATAATAATCCACTATTCAATTGATGTTACTCTCTTTATCAGTGGTTTTATTTTTGATTTTAGCAACGATGATTCCACTCTGATTTTTGCTCTTCTTTCTTTAATTGTAATTCCTCCGTTGCTGATCTATATCTTTACACTAATTTTTGAGAACGATAGTAAAGGTGACACTACTGGTAGTAAAATTCTATCTAATTAGAATCAACTTCGTCTTGAATCGAATTTTATTGATGAAAATAATAATATCCAATAGGGGGTGAAGATCTATTAAAAGGATAGAAAGGCCTTGATTTCATTTTTCATTCAAAAATCAAATAGAAATGTCGAAAGAGGTTATAACAATCTTTTTATAACATAAATTCGCTAGTATCACTGAAATAACATTACGAAAGATATTGATTCTAGGGTGAAAATATGACTAGCATATCAGTTTCTATTGATGAAGAACTTGTAGAGTGGATTGATCAAATGATAAAAGACGGAATCATTAATTCCAGAAGTGAAGCGATACGTGGGGGAATATATGCTTATATTAAAGAAAAATTAGGTATTAAAACCCGTAAAGAATTGAAAAAGTATTTACAGGAACACCAGAAAGAACCTTTTCAAGATGGAGTAGAAGTCATTCGATCAGTACGAGGAGAAGAATGATGGGGGTATATCTAGATACAAATATTTTTTATAATGCATATTGTCCTGTAGAAAACAACATTCTTGCTGATTGGTTACTAGATCAATTAACTCCTAGGTTTCAAGGAGTAACCTGCGAGTGGACCATCCTTGAAATGTTCCGAGCTCTGAAAAAGCAAGTCAATCTTGAAAAAATCGAAGAAAAGGCTGCGAAAATAGCTCTGGATTTCTTCCTTTCTGAACTTGGAGAAATGACTGAAGAAAAAAAACTAAAAATAATCCCTGTAACACGTTCCGCGATTATGGCATCTAGAAAACAAATTTTTAACCACAATCTTTATGCAGCTGATGCCTTACATGCAACGATCGCTCTAGCCTCACAGGTTGAATTGTTTATTACTTTTGATGGAGATTTTCGTGGTAACCTAGAAACTATCCCAATTTTGAATCCAATTGATCCTGAATTCAAAGAAAAAGTCATTATTCTTCACAACGTTGAATGATCATCATTTTGCTTTCTTTATAGCAATCAACTTAATTGGAAGCAAATAAATTCTTGAGCTCTTTAGATAGTTTTTAATAACTAGTAGGGATATATTACATTGAAATTGACTGATAAAAAGAGTTTTTTCGTTAACGATTTTGAATCTTATGGACTTAATGTTCAAGAAAAGTCAGAATCAAATCAGAGTCAACAGAATTAAAAGCGGGGACTATCGCAGATCAAACTGAAAAGAATAACCGTTATTCGAAATCAATTTTAGTTTTTTTCTTCTCGACTTCCTTTAGAACTTTTTGAGCTGAATGAAGATGATACTTTATTGTTGCTTCATCATATGACGGAGAGGAAGAAGATAAGAGTTGCATAACTCCTGAAATACGGTAATTATTCCTTTGTAATGTATCAATCATTTCTCGGTCAATTGAAGGGCAGAGGAATGTGAAATGGATAACATCTTCGAAAGAAAAAACATACCGTTTCCAAAGATCAGAGCCTTTAGACAGGTGTTTAATTGTACTTTTTCTCACTTCTTTCCAATTTGAAGAGATTCCTTTTCTCATTTGATCAAGAAGAAAATCCAGTTTATGTTCTTCGTTAATCCTTGTTCTGAAGGATGAAATTATAGCCATTGGATAGTAAGTCATATCTTCTTGAAGTAAGAAATATTCTTTCAAAGTCGTAGGACTAAGAGTAAAAGGCACCAAGACAAAAAAACCTCGCGTTATTCCTAGAACATCTCCTGTGTTCTCATCTTCAGCCCATATTGTAAATAATCGGGCGCTACGTGGGTCAATATCAGGAATTTCCTCCGCCCAACCTTGTAAATTGGTGAAATCAATAGCCCAATCGCCAAATTGCTCAAACAAACTTGAAAAATCAATATCACGAGTTGGAAAAAATCTACCAAGCACACATTTGATATCAAATTCCATCATCCGCTCGCCATCTAAAGCATTTTGTCGTCCATTGTGAATTATCACATTCAATACTTGGTCATTTTTTCTCACAGTCATTACCACCAATTAGGATTACTTATAATACATTTAATAAACAAGAAAATATCGAATTTCAAACCTATTATGAATATTTAACTTATATCACTTATCTTCAAAAAAGAAAAAAAAATAAAATCATGAAGTGAGCTACCCATTAGAGGAATTATTTTTGGCGTCCTCTATACTCCTTGGTAGAAATTAGCGATTTTAATTACCAGAACTACTTTAAATCTTCGACAAACTTAAGGAAATCTGAATAAGGAATAGCGGTCCAACTTTCAGCAACAGTGGCTCCGGTAGAACGAGAAAGTAGGGATACTTTGGCGGCATCAGCTTCATTATCAGCTTCAAAAATATCTATGAAATCATAAGGGCCTAATATTGCATAATGTGAAATCCAGCGAATAGTAGGTACTTTTTCTTTGACTAATTTGTACCATTCTTCTCCTTGTTCTCTACGTTTTTGAAGATCTAGATCATCAAATTTCGTCGCTAGGATATAACACGGTGACATAGATCAATCCAAGTAAACTAAATAAAAAATGTTTCTCTTTCGAAGTTAGTTATTTATTAATCAGTATAGAATTAAATAATTTACAATTAACACTTGACACTGAATAGGGATCTAGGTAAACAACTAGATCTCCTGATTTGATTCTGAAACTAGCTTTTCTTATCCAGGTAACATTAACCCCGTGATAGTAAAGAAATTTATCATTAATAATTTCTTGACCATCAACAACGATATTTTATTTGATGAATGGTTTTCGAGCACTTACCAGACCTGAATAAACTCCTTCTTGCTTATGCGTAACCAAATTTTTTGACCCCTGTTCTACTAATACAGTTTCAAAACCAATTTGTGTAAGAACCTGCTTGTGTTCGTCATTGGATAGTGCACCAGAACAACCATCCTCATTTGAGATCAGATCTGCATCTAATAGGACTCCACCAGGTTTGAGTAACCGAAACGCTTCTTTGAACACTCTTTCTTTGTTAGAGGAGATAACTATGACACAATTCGAAATAATCACATCCGCAATTCCATCTGGGAGGGGAATATCTTCTATGCTGGATTTAACTGTTTCAACATTCTTTATACCACGTTCACGGGCTTTTTCTTCAACTTCTTTATTCATTTCATCTGTCATGTCCACACCTATAGCTCTACCATCTGGTCCAACAGCCCGTGCAGCAAGAAACAAGTCATGCCCTGGTCCTGATCCAAAATCAATAACCGTCATGCCTGGTTTAACAAAATCTGCAATAAATCCTTCTAGCCGTAAGCAACCAAAACTTATTTCTTGGTCAGCTTCGGATTCAGAGCTTGAATTGAAAGCGTTTACTTTAGCTTTTTTCAGCCTTTTTGCATAATCTACTTTAATCCTATCATCTCGTGTAACTAATTTTGTCATCGTTTCTCATCCTAATACTTTTTTGCTCTTCCATCCGTAATATAGTACATTAGTTTTGTCTGAATTTATTTAAATTTGTTCTTCTTGCCACTACCACTAGCTAGTAGTTCGAAACTTCCTAATATTACTTTGAAGCTCCTTTCATATGAAAAAAAAAAAATTTTATATATCTGGACATCCCAGTATGATATAAAATTCTTTAAACCAAATTTTAAATTCCTTATCTTTAAAAAAAAATAGGAGAAAACACATGAATTTAACTAAGGTTAAATTTTGTACAATAGCTATTCTTTTTATTATTTCACTAAGTCCTCTATTTTCATTATTTGCTGTGAATATTCTTAATAAAAATGAGAATACTAGAGGTATTAGTGAACAGAATGAGGAAAACAATCATGAGAGAGATTTTGTACAAAATGCAAATTCTGACGATATAAATATTATATCACCCGAAAGTATAACTTATACAGCCCCAATGAGTGGATATTATCCTGCCACCTATACTTTTGAAAATGATGTCGTAGGAGGGGATCCAACGGGATGGTCGGTAAGCGAACCTGGGGGTTCCAC
>JAUUVJ010000238.1 GCA_030589605.1 Candidatus Hodarchaeota archaeon
GGGGTATTTTCGAGGAGGTGATGCGAAGTACTGGTACGCACCCGATCATTTAGACGAAATTACTCCCATTATCCAAAATGTTCGTCGTCAACTCCCACAGCTCTCATTATCTTCTCGAAAACAAAGAGAATTACTTCAGTCCTTTGAAAAACTTCTCCCGATTGAACCAGTTCTTCTTCCATATCATTGTCAGATGGATAGTGCTATGATTTTCAAAGAACAGTCAGCATATGTGTGTGTTGAGTGTAATCGCTCCATTTGTCCAACGTGTTTTAGTGCCATGCGTCAAACAGGTATGATAAATTGTATCTATTGTAGTGGCGACCTAGTTGAGCACCCTGCATTACAAATGGAAGTGGATATTGAGCGGGTTGATCAAATGACAGGCCATGAGTTCGAGAATTTTCTTGAAGCTTTGTTTAGAACCCAAAAGTATCGTGTTGAAAATATCCAAAGCTCGGGTGATCATGGTGTTGACCTTGTATTAGTCAAGGATGAAACTAGGACTGGTGTACAAGCCAAACGGTATAAGATCAGCTCCAAGATTGGTAATAAAGTTCTCGTAACGTTGAAAGGTGGTGGTTACTTCCACGATTGCGACAAGTTAATGGTCATTACCACTTCTTACTTCACTCAAAAAGCCAGAGAATATGCACAAAAGGTGAATATTGAATTGTGGGATCGTGATGTCTTACGTAGGTACTTGACCAAATACAATCAGCACCTACAAAGAGAAGGGAAATAGAAGATATATACTTTTCAGCACGTTCCAAAGAGGATTTGATTACAATGATTGAGAAGGGATGGGGAAAATGGTTGCAAAAGGAATACAACAAAAATTTGGAAAAAGCGAATTTAACCCAATAGAGGAAGCTAGAGCCTATACAACACATTTGAAAGGGGAAGTTCCTTTCAATTAGGCAAATAATCTTTGAAATTAAAAATGAAGAATTTCAAAAAATCAAGACTCATGTGTTAAAACGATCTAAAATAGCATATTATAGGAATAATTTTTCTTAAATAAGAGAACAAATGATTCAACAAAAATTTTTTTCAAAATCATGATTAAGAAATTCTTCTATGAATAGATTTTTTAATCTAAATTTCATAAATTTTTATGAAAAAATAGGTAAACTTATGGTGGGACATTATGAGAAGAAAGAGAAAAACAACTGTTCGTCGGCATCCTAGACGTAAATCGAATGGTTCTTATACAGAAGTTAAGCGTCATCCGAGAAATTTACCCGATAAAGGTAGTAATAAAAAGAAATCTAGACCTATTCCTCCTTCAAGAAGAGTAATTCAACCTACATTGACTGAAAAAGATATTCTAAATTCTCTAAGAAAAATCGCTTCAGAATTATCTAAATTTAAAGATGAATATAGGAATTTATCTCATGATAATTTTTGGAAAATCTTACTCAGGTCTTCCTCGAGTAATATAACAGATCATAATTTGCCTAAAAACTTGAAATATACAAAAGAAGTCATATATATTCTAAATAACTATCGAAATGAAAAAATATCTGAAGAAGAGATGTATAATGAGTTTAAATCATTAGGAAAATCGTTAGTCGTTGAGAATATCAAGATAACTACTGCTTATGCCATATCAACAAATACTGGGATCCCTTATCGATTAATTAGACCTTGTTCTGATATATTTATTGATTATGGGGTTGATGGATTAGAACTAATTTTCTCGGAGAAGACTTAACTAAAAAATGAAAATAAGACTAAATATTAATAGCATTAATTTTTAGAGGAGGATTACTTTTGGAAAAAAAAATTGAAGATAAATTATCACCTGATAAACCATTATACAGTCCTAAAGATGACTTACTTGGATACGCCAATTTAGCTAAGAATTTAGCGTTAAGTATATCAGAAATAACTCCCTCGCAAGGATTAGTGTTTAGTATATATGGATCATGGGGATTGGGAAAAACTACTATGTTGAATTTTATTAAGTATTATTTAGAAAAGCATAATCAAGAAAATAAAGATATCTATGTTTCTGATTTTAACCCCTGGTGGTTTTCTGGTCAGGAAAATCTTACTAGGTATTTTTTTATTCACTTACTTACAATAATAAGGAAATGGGAAACCAAAGGTAAGGATATTGGAAAGAAAATAAGAGATATTGTTGATTACTTATATGAGGCAGAAATTGTCAAGGATTCACGAATGAGACCAATTCTTGATATTTTTAGCAAAAGACGTAAAGAAATAACTAAATTAAAAAAAGAAGTTGAAGAAATACTTAGGAAACAAGAAAAGAAGATTGTTATTGTAATTGATGATATTGATAGATTAACTTCGGATGAAATACAACAATTATTTCGTTTAATCAAGTCTATTTGTGATTTTCCAAATATGATTTACATTGTAGCATTTGATAAAAATGTTGTTGCTAAATCTCTCTCTGGTTTCCAAGGAATATCAGGAGACGATTATTTAGAGAAAATAATTCAAGTTCCCTTCTCACTTCCTTTACCTAATAAAGATTCAATACAAAAAATGCTTTTTAGTAAGCTTAACACTATATTACAAGGAACTCCAGCTCATCTATTCGATAAGAATCACTGGGCAAATGTATATCATGATGGAATTAAATATTTTATTAATACGCCAAGAGATATAACTCGATTTGCGAACACATTGAATGTTACTTATCATACTGTTCAAAAGGAAGTCAATGCAGTTGATTTTATTTCAATTGAATCTCTTAGAATTTTCTATCCCGATGTTTATAATTTAATATCAAAAAATAAAGATTATTTCGCTGGTGTTAATGAAGATCAACTTGGAAGATATAATAATGATTCGTTAAAAGAATTTCATAATCAATGGCTTGAAAAGCTCAAAGATTATGAAAGAAAACCAGTAAAAAAGCTAATAATTCGTTTATTTCCTAAATTAGAATCATTAGAACGTAATGTGAATTACCCCTTAAGCTGGTTATCTACTTGGCGAAGAGAATTACGTATTTGTAATCCTGATATTTTTCCAATATTCTTTGCTTTTTCTATTCCAGAGAATATTATCACATCTTCAGATATAGATTATATTTTGTCCTTAGTAGATGATACGCCAAAATTGATTAAAAAAATTGAGGAATTATCAACGATTAAGTTATCGAATGGTTCAACTAAAATTAAATTACTTCTTAATCAACTTGAGGACTACGTAGAGGAAGATATATCCTTAGATTCGATTCCTAATATCATAAATACTTTTTTAAAAATTGGAGATAAACTGATAATTCCTGAAGATGAAGACTACTCTTTTCTTTTCCCTATGGGTAATGATATGAGAATTGTAAGGGTTATCTCTAGACTATTAAGGAGATTAGATGAATCTACTAGATTTGAATTGCTAAAGATGAATTATACAAACAACAATTCCATATCTATAATGGCTATACTTTATATTGTGATAGCACAACAGCACGGTAAATTTGGTTCTCCCGAGAAGAGCCCAACACATGAAAGAATCATTAATCTTGAACATTCAGAAGAATTAGGGGAAATATTCCTGAATAAATTTAGAAAAATTTCATCAGAAGGAAATTTGCTTGAAACTCCAAAGTTAAAAGATGTGATTCAAACGTGGAAGAATCTCTGTGGAAGTGAAGAAGTTTCAAAATGGATAGTAAAAGAATTAAAAGAGGAAGAAGGATTTTTAAGGCTAATTGATGTATCTATTAGTAGAAAATATAGTTTATTGGCGACTAACGTCCTTCCAGACATAAAATATGAACCTGATTTTAGATGGCTAGAACAATTTATCCCAAGAGATCAGATTATCGATGAAATGAAACTTTACTGTGAGAAAAACGAAAAACCAGAAGATCGGAAACGTATTATTAGGAATATTATGAAAGAATATCTAGCAAAATCTAAACAAGCTTAAATTAGTTATATCTCAAGAGACTTAAGATTTTTTTAATTTTATATAACAGACGTGAAAAAGCATTCGCTTCATATGCACTAGATCTTTTTTTCAGAAATAATTTGAAAAAAATTATAGATGTGCAATTGAAGATTCTAAATAGGCATAAAAAGAAACGGGATGTGAATAATATGAGTGATGAAGAAAGAGTAGAATGTCCAATATGTAAAGGATCAGGTTACCATGAAGAAGTAACAAAATACGATATGTGTTTAACCTGTATGGGTAAAGGTTATTGTGTTGTAGTTAAGGACGATTGAATAGAATTAATTGATACTAGGTTCTTTTTTAAGATCTTTAATGCTGAATATTTTTAATTCTTTGTTTGTTTCAGGCATTTTTTATATCATCTCCTTTTTTTATGAAAAAATTTGAACCTAGAAATTTTTTTCAAATAAATGAGAATATATGCCTAAAAAAATATGTTATAGCGATACCCAAAAAAAGGCTGTAGAAGCTTTTAATTATATAATAAAGATCAGACAATCAATATTTGACAGTGTACATTAAGAATGCCTAAAATATTCTATTATAGGCATTATTATAAACTCCATTGTGAATGTATTTTTTGGCAAAAAAATTTGCTAGAAAATATAAAACTGCAAAAAATAATTGAATCAATATTGGTTAGCAAAGAAAATATGTTTGAAGGGATAATTAGCTTTAAAGGGCATTTTGGCTAAAACAAGAAGTAAAAGAAATTCAGGTGATTTAATTGACAGATAAATTAACGTTCCTCCAACTCGCTAAGAAAGTGATTTCAGAGGAAAAAAAGGCTTTGACAGGAAAAGAAATTTGGGAAATTGCTAAAGAAAAAGGATATGATTCATTAGTTTCTACAAAAGGGAAGACACCAGGAGCAACGATTCATGCTGTAATAGTTGTTGATATGAGAAATAAAAGATCTCCATTTTCTAGAGTTAGTTATAGACCATCAAGGTTTTTTTATTGAAGATATAGTACCTAAATCTGAATTAGAGAGGATTAAAAGAGAAGCCGAAAAGAAACTGGATGTTTTAGCAAAAATCAAATATTCAGAAAAGGATTTACATCCTTTATTATCTTATTATGTCTATACGTACAAAACAATCTTCAGTAAAACTATTAGACATGAAAAGTCTTCCAAAAAAGGACATTCTCAATGGCTTCACCCCGACTTAGTTGGCGTTCATTTCCCAATAGAAGAATGGACAGATGAACTATTAGAATTAAGTAAAGCAACTGGTAGTCAATCCATATCATTATATTCTTTTGAAATGAAAAAAGAATTAAATTTTTCCAATATTAGAGAATCCTTTTTCCAAACCGTCTCTAATTCATCATGGGCGAATGAAGGATTTCTTGTTGCTGCTGAAATAGCTGAAGAGGATGATTTCCTATCTGAACTGGAGAGGTTCTCTAGTTCTTTTGGAATTGGAATAATTAAACTTGATGTAGAGGATCCTGATAGTTCCACTATAATATATCCAGCAAAATATAAACCTGAATTAGATTGGGATACTATGAATAAGATCGCAAAATTAAATCCTGATTTTAAAAAATTCATTACAAGAGTTAAAAATGATCTTTTGAGTAAAGAAATACGCAAAGAAGAATATGACAAAGTCCGAGAAGTTGAGAAATTAAAAGAACGATACATTTAATAAAACTTCCAAGGGGGACTAGTTCAACCTAAGAAATCCTATATAAATGAAAAATAAAGAAATACTCGTATGAAACCATAATTTGACGCATAGAAATATTACAATGACTTTTTGTGTATTACAGGGGAAGGT
Organism: Candidatus Hodarchaeota archaeon; assembly: GCA_030589605.1. Lineage (GTDB taxonomy): Archaea > Asgardarchaeota > Heimdallarchaeia > Hodarchaeales > Hodarchaeaceae > Hodarchaeum. The sequence goes on from JAUUVJ010000238.1 coordinate 5,730, forward strand.
GTAATATCTGTTTGACGAAGTTTGTGAAATGTTGTATAACCAAGGTTTACTTCTCCATCTTGTTTTCGGAATATATTTCATTGTATTTCACAATATAGCACTCTTTTTTTTCCTTGTCTTTTTACAAGAATATAACAAAATTAACAGTTAATATGATCGGATTTCGTAGATATTTGCCACGGCAACGATCCCTTTATTATCATGAACGGGACCGAGACTGCGCTGGTATTCCACCCCTTCAAAATGATCCAAGCGTTGCCAGTGTTCAGGGAGGTGATCTGACACGAACAAGTGCACGTTCACCTTTTGCCCACTAGGTTGCAAGACGATTCCTGGAAAACCAATATCAGATCCCCAACCGCTTTCATAGAGTTTACCGTGAACATGTCCTTCTAACCACTGACCTGAAATATCCTCGATCACTGCATAGTTGGATTTTCCGGGTGCGAGGGAACCGTAAATTGCAAAGTGATGAGAACTATTGAAGAGAGTTTCAATAATTTCTTCTGCAATTAAATGGCAGTCTTTCCAGCGATCGTCCGAGGATGAATGACGGATTATATTGATACGGGACAGGATCTTTTCTAATCCTTCTTGTCTCAGTAAATGACTCATAAAAACCATCTTCTCTGTCAGTATTAGCCGCTTTTCCGCTTCTTTGCTTTTCCTGATTCTATATATTCTGTATTATTAGTTTTCGAAAATTCAAACACTTCTTGATTTAACTGAAGCCGTTTTAGAAAGAGATTATCCTGGAAATCAGCTTAGTTAAGACAGAAATATAAGATTAGATCTGCGTATTGAGAATTTTATAAAGTTAAATTCGATTAAGCTTCATTCCAATTCAATTAGGATGGAATTAATGAAAC